>JAPPPC010000158.1 GCA_028817685.1 Rhodospirillaceae bacterium | reverse complement strand
GTAGGCGGCGAGGGCGCGCTGCCGGCTTGCGCGCAAATCCACGATTGGCTGCGGGTAGTTGTGATCCAGCACGACGCCCGCTTCCGACAGGGCCGCATCCGGCGCTTCCCAGGGCGCATGGATATGCTTGTTCGGCAGTCCGGCCAGTTCCGGCACGAAGCGGCGGACATAGCGGCCATCCGGGTCGAACTTCCGACCCTGCAGCACCGGATTGAAGATGCGAAAATAGGGCGCGGCATCGGCGCCAGATCCGGCGACCCATTGCCAGCTCGCCGCATTGTTCGCCAGGTCGGCATCGACCAGCGTGTCCCAGAACCAGGCTTCGCCCGCCCGCCAGTCGATCTGCAGGTTTTTGATCAGCAAGGACGCGACGATCATGCGCACCCGGTTGTGCATCCAGCCCGTTTGCCACAGCTCGCGCATACCGGCATCGACGATCGGGATACCGGTCCGGCCTTGTTGCCAGGCATGCAGGCTGTCCGGATCGTCGGCCCATGTCATGGCGGCGAATTTCGGTTGAAACGCTTCCTCCGGCAGGGTCGGCCAGTGAAACAGAAGGTGGTTCGAGAACTCGCGCCACCCCAGTTCGCGCAGGAACGATTGCGCGCCGCCTGCCGTTGTCGGATCAGCTTCGATCTTGGCCCGGACCGCATGCCAGCACTGCTGCGGGCTGATTTCGCCAAAGTGCAGATGGGGGGATAGGCGAGAGGTGCCAATGCGATCCGGCCGGTCGCGCATCGCTGCGTAATCCGTCACCGCGCCGTCCAGGAATTCGATCGCCTTGGTTTGTGCGCCCGCTTCGCCGGGCTGCCAGCACTCGCGCAATCCACCCGCCCAATCCGGCGCCGTTGGCAATAACCGCCATGCCGCGAGTGTTTCGCTGTTTGGGACGGTTTCCGGCCTGACGATTGATTGGGGACGCGGCAGCGGCGGTTTTGGCGGCGGGGCGGCCTGGCACGCCTTCCAGAATGGCGTGAAGACGCGGAACGGCGTATCGGATTTTGTCCGCAACGCTTCCGGCTCGAAAAGCAGGCTACCGGCAAACCGCTTGATCTCGACGCCCGCATCGGCGAGCGCCGTTTCCGCGTTTCGCGCCCAGGGTTCGTAGGCCCTGGTGCAGTAGAGCGCAGTGGCTCCGGTTTCGCTCATTAACGCTCGCAAGACGCCCGGTGCGGCGCCACGGCGCAGGATCAGCGGGCATCCGAGCCGTGCCAGATCATCCGACAAGGCGGTGAGACTGTGATGCAGCCACCAGCGGCTTGCTCCGCCCATCCGCCACGCGTCCGGCGACTCGTCGTCCAGCACATAGATCGGGAGCACCGGCTGTCCCGTGTCGCAGGCAGCGGCAAGAGCGCGATTGTCGGTCAGGCGGAGATCCTGTCGGAACCAGAGGAGTATCGGAGCTGTGGCCATGGCGTCTTTCGGGCGGCAGGTCGTGAATTCTACGCAACGGTGCGACGTGCGGATCATGTGCGTTTGCGCCTGCGGCGGCAATCGATACGATTGTACCGCGGCGGGACGCGTGGACACGGGGGACAGCAGCATGAAAATCGAACGGATCGAAACCTTTCAGGTTCAGTGGTCTCCGAACGACACGCCCGCGCAGCGCAGCGCCTTCGTGCGCGTCTGGACCGATGATGGGCTGTATGGCATCGGCGAGGCGTCACCCATGCAGGGCGGCATCGCCTCGCTGCTGATGATCCAGCACGATATCGCCCCGGCGCTGATAGGTGCCGATCCGTTGGACCATGCGGTGTTGCAGGACCGTCTGACGCATAAGCTGGTCAAGCTTGGCCCGGAAGGCGCTTTGACCGGGGCGCTCGCCGCCATCGATATCGCGCTGTGGGACATCAAGGGCAAGATGTTCGGCCAGCCGATCTACAAGCTGATGGGCGGTGGCTGGCGCACGGAACTGCCCTTCTACGCGTCGATCGGCGGCAACGGCATCGAGCGCAGCCTCGACGACGTGCTGCGCCATGTCGAGACGCGCATGAAGGACCAACCGGCGGCGATCAAGATTCGGTTCGACAATGGCCGAGTCGATCTCGATAGTCAGATCCCCGACCATATCGAAAAGGCCCGCGCCGTCCGCAAACAGGTCGGCGACAAGTTCCCGCTCGCCTTCGATTCCAACAATGGCTACTCGACCGGCGGCGCCATGCGGGTCGGCCGCGTGCTGGAGGAGCTCGACTATTGGTGGTTCGAGGAACCCGTGCAGCACTACCACATACAGGCGACGGGCGAGGTGGCGCAGCGTCTTTCCATCACCGTGTCCGCCGGCGAACAGACCTACACGATGGGTGGGCTGGCCGAACTGATCGATGCTGGCGTGCGCATGATCCAGCCGGACATCGTCAAGATGGGCGGCATCACGGGGCTGCAACGCTGTGCCGCCCTGGCACATGCGCACGGGGTGGAGCTCGTCTCGCACCAGACGCAGCCGACCGTCGGCCACCTGGCCAACATGCATGTGGTGGCCGCGCAGTTGCACGCCACGAAGCCGATCGAATGGAACGACCCGTCGGACCGTATGCACAGTGTCTTCGACGAGGTGCCGAAGCCGGTGAACGGGCTGTTCAAACTGCCCGACCGGCCGGGGCTCGGCATGGATTTCGTTGAGGACAAGCTCGCCGAACGGCGCATCGACGTCACCGGATAACGCACAGGAATTAGGGAGGACGCAACATGGCGTCGATCAGCCGTCAGTTCGCCGAATGGGTCGTCGGACTCGAGTATGAAGACCTTCCGCCGGCCGTGGTGGACCGGGCCAAGGGTCTCACCTTGCACGCATTTTCCTCCGCGCTCGTCGGGCATGGCTTTCCGGATGCGGAGCAGGCGCTGCGTATGATGCAGGAGGAGGAAACCGGCGGCGGCGGTGCCGCCACGGTCATCGTCGACGGTGCGAAGCTGACCAAGGCGGGCGCGGCGCTGGTCAACTCCGAGATGATGTTCGCCGGCGGCAAGTGGGACACCTTCCGCATGCTCACCCATCCGGGCTGCGCGATCATCCCCTCGGCCCTGGTCTCGGCCGAACTGGAGGGCGCGTCAGGCCGCGACTACATCACCGGGCTGGTCGCGGGCTACGAGGTGATGGAACGCATGGCGGCCGACTTCATCCCCACCGTCATGTCGCGCGGTTTCCACCCGGGACCGGTCTTCGGCATCTTCGGCGCGGCAATGGCGGCGGCGAAGATCACCGGGCTCGACGCGGAGCAGGTTCACGGCACGATCGCGCAATGCGTCAACCTGGCGAGCGGCAATGTCGAGGGTGCGCGCAGCGGTGGCAAGTCCCTGCGAGAGGGTGGCGCGGTGCGAAACGCCTTGCTGGCGGTCGCCATGGCGCGGCACGGCACACCCGGCGGTGAGACGGTGCTGGAAGGCGAGGGCGGCTTCTATCACTCCTACACCGGCAACAATCTCGGCAAGCTGCGCTACAGCTTCACCGGCGACAACGCCACCAGCCTCGACAAGCTGACGACAGGGCTCGGACAGGACTGGATGTTCCTGGAGACGCTGTACCGAATCTACTCGACGCCGGGTTACAACATCGCCCATGTCGACGTGACCGCGGCGCTCTGCGAAGAGCATGACATTCAGTATGCGGATGTCGAGCGCGTGGTTAGCCACGTCAATTTCCTGGAAACGCAGTATCCCAGCCCCGCCTTCCCTTCGCGCGGCACCATCCCAAAAATCGACAGCCCGCATTATTACGCCGCCTATGGCGTGGTGAAGCGCGGCTTCCCGTTGTTGAAGAACGTTGCCCGCAAGACCGGCGAGGCGGACCCGCCGGAAGTGCTCGATCTGATGAAGCGGGTCGAGATCGTGCCCGTCCACGCCCATACCCTGTTCGGTCCGACCGTGACCATCCATCTGAAGGATGGGCGCAGTTTCACGAAAGTCGCGACCGGCCGCGAGTTCATCTGGGATTTCGACGAAGAGGTGCGAAGGGTCCGCGAACTGATCCCCGGCTTCCCGATCCCCGAGGCGCAGTTCGAGGAACTTGTCGATGCGTGTCGCGGATTGGACGGGTTGGCGAAGGCGGATCGGCTGATTGAACTAAGCTTGGTGCCGAGCTAAAGGGACAGCAATACAAATTGCCCTGCCTGTGCGTCGTCCCCGACTTGATCGGGGATGACAATATGTCGAGAGTTCAGGGTAGCCGGGCCGATTGAACTCGCAATCAGGATCGTTTGCGCGTCAGATCTGGTGGATATCGATGGCGCCGTCGATGACGCTTTCCAGCAGCGTGATCTTCTTCCGTTGGATCTTCAGCGCCTCGCCCGCGCGCCGCAGCGTGTAGTCGTACCAGCCGCCGCGGACCTGTTTGCCCCAGCGTGGGTCGTTGCACAGGGTCATCCACTTGGCCGACGCTTCGATCGTATCGCCCTCATCCTTCACGACGCGCACCGTATCGACCAGATGGCTGGTCCGGGCCAGCGGTGCGGTGGCGTAGGATTGACCGGAGGTCAGACGGTACAGCCGCGCTTCGAGCGCCGGCTTTCCGGTCAGGTAGATCATGTTGACCTCGAGCTCCGGATCGTCGGTCAGCTCGTCTTCGGTCGCCCAGGACGGCACCCAATAGACGCAATCCTCCGTGTAGAGATCGGCCCAGCCCGTCCATTCGCGCCGGTCGAGCAGATCCGCCTCCAGATAGAGCAGGTCTCGGACCGCATCGTAGCTGCCGTTCGCACCGTTCATGAGGCCGTGTCGCCCATCAGGTCGCGCCATTTGCGGAAAAACCCGTAATAGAGCGTCTCGTGATCGTAGGTCGTGCCGCTGGTCAGTGGGTTGGCGCCGATGCCGCGCGCCGCATCGTCCGGCCCCTCGAACTCCAAGCCTAGGCCCCGGTCGAGGCCGTTCCAGCGCGACATGGTGCCGGCGGCGCCGAGCTGGCAATCCTCCAGCGCCGCCAGATCGTCCGGGGTCGCCATACCGGTGACGGTGTAGAAATCCTCGAACTTGCGCAGCCGCGCCGCACGCGCCTTCCGGCTTTCCCCCTTCGGTGCGATGCAATAGACACGGACTTCGGTGCGGTCCGGCGCGATCGGCCGTGTCACGCGGATCTGCGTGGAGGGCTGGTCCATCAGATGGACGTTCGGGAAAAGGTAGAGGTTGCGGCCGCGGCGCAGCATCCAGTCGACCTTCTCCTTGGGAAATTCCTGCAGCAGCCGTCCCTCGGCCTCGTGCAGCGGCATGACCTCCGGCGTCTCGCGCTGCGACCAGATCATGTTGTGGCCGTTGCCGAAATCGTAGCAGCCGGCGGGTTGGGTCCCCCGCAGCCGGCCCGACTCGGTACGGCGCATGTCGGCATTGTCGCCCATCTGCTCGCGCCGCTGCATGGCGCGGACGAAGACCTGATGTACGGTGCTGACATGATACCCGTCGACGCCGTTTTCCGCGTTCAGTTTCCAGTTGCCGCGCACCATGTAGGTCTGGCCGCCGCGCACCACCTCCATCCCCTCCGGCGACTGGTCGGCCAGATGGTCGATGAAGGGCAGCGTCTCGCCGAGATGGGTTTCCAGCGGTTCGACGCCGGCGTCGAGGCAACCGAAGATGAAGCCCTTGTAGCTTTGCACCCGCGCCACCGGCGTCAGACCGGCTCGAGCGCTTTCCGGTGCGCCGTCCGGCCAGCCCTTCGCCTCGTCCTTCACATGGGTGCAATTGCCCTTGGTGTCGTAGCACCAGCCGTGGAAGCGGCAGGCGATCGTCTGCATGGTGCCGCGCCGCCGCGGCGTCAAGATCGCGCCGCGATGGGCGCAGGCGTTGATGAAGGCACCGATCCCGCCATCTTCCTGCCGGATGACGAAGACCGGCTGCCGGCCGATATCGGTTGCGTAATAGTCGCCATGCTCGGCCACCTGGCTCTCATGGCACAGATAGACCCAGACCTTGCCGAACACCCGATCCATTTCGGCATCGAACACCGCCGGATCTGTGTAGATACCGCGGTCGACGCGGAACACGCCGTCGCCGGTGCGGTCTTCGATTAAGGGGGCTGTGTCGTCCATCGGATTTTTTCGGTCGTTGCGGGTAAACGCGATGGTAGCAGATAACTCATTCCTGATTCGACAGGCCGTTTCGCCGCACGGTACGGTCCGATAACGGTCACCGGGGAGACACATATGTTCGAAGAATTGGATGAGCACGAGCGGTTCATGGCGGAGATCGCATCGCTGAAGCTGTGCCTCATGGCGTTCCTGCATCACGGGTTCGGGCAGGATATGGAAGCGCTGCAGGCGGTCGCCAATACGGCAGATATCAGTATCGACGATTTTCAGTGGACCAACACGGAGCCGGACCGCGCGGCGATGCTGAGCGAGGCGACGCGCGAGCGGGTGACGTCGCTGATGACGTCCGTAATGAACGCGCAGAAGGTGGAGTAACGGGGCCGTCATGATGCGCCGGCCGCTTTGGATCATCATCGTCAGTGCCGGGGTCTGCGTCGGTCTGACGCTCGGCTTCCGGCAGGCGCTGGGTCTGTTCCTGACGCCGATCTCGCTCGATACCGGGATGGGGCGCGAGATGTTCGCGCTGAGCCTGGGTTTGGCGAACCTGTTCTGGGGGCTGACGGCCCCCTTTGCTGGTGCGATCGCCGACCGGATCGGCGCCGGCCGGGTCGCCGCGGCGGGCGGGCTCTGCTATGCGGCCGGGCTGGCGGCCTTCACGTTGAGCGGCGATGGCGAACAGCTGATCCTCGGCGGCATCCTGATCGGCTGCGGCTTGAGCGGCGCGGGCTTCTCCGTCGTGTTGGGCGCGGTCGGACGCGCGGCACCGGAGGAAAAACGCGGCGCGGCGCTGGGCGCGGTCGCCATGGGCGGGTCGATCGGCCAGTTTGCGGCGCTGCCCTACACCTTCGCTTTCCTCGAGGGATTCGGCTGGACGTTCAGCCTGTTCGCGCTGGCCGCGACGACCTTGCTGATCGTACCGATCGCCTGGGGCATCTCCGGAAAACCGCCGGCCGAGACGGGAGCCGGGCGTCAGACCATCTTCCAGGCGCTGGGCGAAGCTTCGCGCAGTCCAAGTTTCTGGCTGCTCAATATCGGGTTCTTCGCCTGCGGCTTTCATCTCGCCTTCATCACGGTGCATTTTCCGGCCTATCTCGCCGATCAGGGGTTCGCACCCTGGCTCGCCACCGCGTCGCTGACCGCGCTCGGCGTCTGCAACATCATCGGCAGCTATGGCTGCGGCGTGCTGGGCGACCGGTTCCCCAAGAAATACGTGCTGAGCTACATGTATATCGGCCGAGCGGCGATCTTCGCCGGGTTCCTGTTGCTGCCGATCTCCGAGACGACGGTGATCGCGTTCGGCGCGCTGATGGGTTTCCTGTGGATCGGCACCGTGCCGCTGACCAGCGCGCTGGTCGCCACCATGTTCGGCACCGGCTACCTGTCGATGCTGTTCGGGTTGGTATTCTTCGGTCACCAGATCGGCAGCTTCCTCGGCGCCTGGCTGGCGGGCCATTTCTACGATTTGATCGGCAGCTACGATCCGGTGTGGTGGCTGTGTGTGGCCATCGGCTTGATCTCCGCGGCGCTGCACTGGCCGATCGCGGAGCGGCCGGTAGAGCGGCTGGCAACTGCGGAGGCGCCGTCGTGATCGATCATGTCTCGATCCCGGTCCGCGATCTGGGCCGCAGCGCCGATTTCTACGAGGCGGTGCTGCGTCAGATCGGCTTTGCGCGGCTGATCGAACGGCGGTCGACCGTAGGCTTCGGCAAGCGCTATCCGGAGTTCTGGCTCAATGCGCGGCCGGCGATGCAAGCGGTCTCCGAGGATACCGGCAACCATGTCTGTCTGCGCGCACCGACCCAGCATGCCGTCAAGGCGTTCCACGAAACCGCGCTGGAATCGGGCGGCCGCGATGCCGGCGCCCCAGGCTTCCGGAAGGTATCGACCACGGTGTATTACGGCGCCTTCATCTTCGATCCGGACGGCAACAAAGTTGAAGCGGTGACGTTTCCGCAGGATTGAGGGCTATGCCGGCGCCGGTGTCTCGGCGAGGGTCGCGACGATGTTCGGTACGACCTATATGTCGATGCTGTTTGGCCTGGTTTTCCTCGGCCATCAGTTCGGCGGCTTCCTCGGTGCCTGGCTGGCCGGAAATATGTACGACTTGTTGGGGTCCTACGACGCCATGTGGTGGCTCAATATCGGCCTCGGCGTGCTGTCGGCCGCGTTGCACTGGCCGATCGACGAGCGGCCGGTGCGGCGCTTCGCAACCTAGGCGCTGCGGCGGCGCAGCGGGACCTTACGATTGATGTCCTGTCGCGCCCGGGTGAAACCATCCCTTGGCTGTTGTCGTCCAGGGCGGTCATGTCCCGTAAATCCTGTCGCCCGCATCGCCCAGCCCCGGAACGATATAACCATGATCGTTCAAATGGTCGTCGACGCATCCGATATAGAG
>JAPPPC010000337.1 GCA_028817685.1 Rhodospirillaceae bacterium | reverse complement strand
CCTCGACCACCGCGTAATCGACCAGTTCGACCGTGCCGGAATGCGGGTCGACTGCGACGACCGCGGCATGGGTTGCGTAGGAAAAGACGCCAGTCGACTCGTCCGGCTCGTAGGTTGCCGTCGCATCGAGCGTGGGATCCATGCCGTCCGGCAGCCCCTCCTGGCGTAGATGGGCGATGCGGGCAAGCTCCGCGATGGGGATCGAGCCGCCGTCGCTCCGCGCTTCGCCATCGGCGAACCGCACCTGTTCGGCGTTACCCTGCAAGTGGTGGGCGGCGATGGCCGCAAGCTTTTCCCGCAGGATGATACAGGCGTTGGAGACGGCGCCGCCGCTCATCACCATGGAGCGCGAGGCGAAGGTCCCGAAACCGAATGGCGAGATCGCCGTGTCGCCGAACTTCACCGTGATCGCATCGGGATGGATGCTCAGCTCCTCGTACGCGACCTGGGCCAGGGTCGTCTCCATCCCCTGGCCGTGCGAATGGATACCGACCAGCAGGACCAGCGTGCCATCCGGATTGATCCGCGCCGTCGCGCTTTCGTAACCGGGAATGATCGGCGAGCCGCGCCGGGTCCATTCCGCCGCGCCATGCGCCGTCTGTTCGGTGTAGCTCGACAGGCCGACACCCCAGACCCGGCCGTCGGCCGCCGTTCCGCCTTGTTGGGCGCGAATGTCGTCGTACCCCACCAAATCCGCGGCACGGCGCACGCTTTCCGGATAGTCACCATTGTCGAACTTCATGCCGCCGACCGCCTCATAGGGCATTTGGTCGGCCGGCACCATGTTGGCCATGCGCACGTCCAACGGGTCGCGGCCAACGGCGCGGGCGACCGCGTCGATGGTGCGTTCGATGGCGAAACAGGCGCCGGGCCGGGCAACGCCGCGATAGACGCCCAGGGGCGGCTTGTTGGTCGCCACCGTCCAGGTGCGGCAGCGCATATGCTCGATCCGATAGGGGCCCGTCAGGTTTCGCGCCGCCATGCCGGTTTCCATGAAAGGGCCCGAGTGCCACAGCGCGTAGGCGCCGGCATTGACGGTCAATTCCGCATCGATGCCCTGGATGATCCCGTCACTGTCGGCATAGGCTGTGACCCGGTAGACATGCTCGCGCGCCTGGGGCGCGGCCATCAGGTGTTCGCGCCGGTCTTCGAGCCAGCGGACTGGCTTGCCGGTATCGAGCGCGATGGCGCAGACGACGATCTCCTCCGGCATCAGCCGCGCCTTGCCGCCGAACCCGCCGCCGACGTCGGGGGCAATGATGCGCAGTTGGTGGGTCGGCAGGTTCAGCATTTGCGACAGACCGGTGCGCATCAGATGCGGAATCTGCGTCGACAGATAGACAACCAGCTCCTCCGCCCGCGCGTCCCAATGGGCCAATACCGCCCGGGGTTCCAAAGGAGCGATGGATTGCCGGTTCATTCGGTAATCCCGCGTGACCACGATTGGCGCGTCGCTCACGCTGTCGATGTCGCCGCCGGAAATGTCCAACTGAACGTAGACATTGTCGCCCCATTCCTCATGCAGCAGGGCGGGCGGGTCTTCGCGCGCTGCCACGGGGTCATGCAGGGCGGGCAGTTCCTCGATATCCGCGGTCAGCGCATCGGCCAGATCCTCCGCTTCGGCCCGGTTGGCTCCCAGGCAGGCGGCGATGCATTCGCCGGCGAAGCGGACCTTGTCCGTGGCGAGCGGATGATGGTCAGCGGGTTTGAAGCCCGGCACCGACGGTTCGACTCGGACCGGATTGACGCGCGTCAGGTCGGCCGCGGTGTAGACCCGATCATCCATACCTTCGGGTATCTCGATCCCGCTCAGCCGGCCATGCGCGTGGGCGCTGCGCAAGAAGGCGACGTCCAGGGTTCCCGGGATATCGACGTCGGCGACGTACATTCCCTTGCCGCGCAGAAACCGCTTGTCCTCCTTGCGCGGCAGGGCGGCGCCGACCCCGAACCCTTTATCTTCGGAATTGGCCATTCGATCGCTCACGTGCCGTCGGGCAGCACATGCGCCCATTTTTCCCGAATGCGGTCGTCGAGCTCCCGGCTGGAGCGGGCGACGATGGGAAATTCATCCATCCGGTTCCAGGGCCGGCACGCGTCGATGACGAGGCGTGAATTGCGTTTGTCCGTATCGCCGTCATAGCACATCGGGTCGAGCGAGGTGCTCCATGCACCATCGATCTGTTCCATATCCATGCGCGGGTCGAAGCGGGTGCACATCGCCCACAGCACGTCGTTGGTGTTGGTCGGGTCGATATCGTCATCGACCACGATCACCCAGCGGTTGGTGTAGCCGCCCGCATAGCATTGTGAGGCGATCAGGCCGGCCTGCTTGGAGTGACCGCCATAGCGCTGCTTAATCGAGACGGTCAGCCACAGCCGGCTGCCACCCGCCTCGTGCGCGCAGACGCCTTTGACGTCCGGGATGCCCGCCGCTTCCAGCTGGTTCCACACCGCGCCGCTGCGATAGCTGCCGAGATAATAGGTGTTGTCATTCGGCGGCACGGCGGGGATCACCCCCAGCAGAACCGGGTCGTCGCGATGCATGAAAGTCTCGATCCGGATGGCGGGCTGCATCCGTTTGCCGCCGGCATAGTAGCCCGTCCATTCGCCGAGCGGTCCTTCCTCGACCATGTCGTCCTGGTGGATATAGCCTTCGAAGGCGATCTCCGCGTTGGCCGGAACCGGGATGCCGGTGCGCGGCATCTCCAGGGTGCGCACGGGTTCGCCGAAGATGCCGCCAACCGCATCGTACTCGCTGACCCCCTGCGGGATTTCCAGTCCGGCGATCATCAATAGGGTCGGGTGCATGCCGGCGACGACTGCGACCGGGCAGGGTTCGCCCCTCGCATGGTACTTGTCCATGATCAGGCGGCCATGCCGGCCCGGCGACATCATGACCGATGCGGTCTTGGGCCCGTGGGTCTGCACACGGTACGCGCCGTAATTCACCCAGCCGTCATCCGGGTCCTTCATCACGACCATGCAGCCTGTGCCGATGAAGGGACCGCCATCATGTTCGTGCCAGGTCGGGGTCGGGATCGAGGTGATGTCGATGGCGTCGCCCTCGACGACATTCTCCTGAAGCGCACCGGTGGCGACGGTCTCCGGAGCGAACTTCGGCGCATGCTTCATATAGTCCCGCCACCACAGCACCAAATCGCGTTCAGACCCGTCGGCCGGCAGACCGAGCGCGACGTTGATCCGCTGCACCGATGTCAGGACGTTGGCGAGAACCCGGTGGCCCTTCGGGAAGCCCGGCACCTCATCGAACAGGATCGCCGGATT
Organism: Rhodospirillaceae bacterium; assembly: GCA_028817685.1. Classification (GTDB taxonomy): domain Bacteria; phylum Pseudomonadota; class Alphaproteobacteria; order UBA8366. The sequence goes on along the minus strand of JAPPPC010000337.1, from coordinate 5,133 downwards.
GCCCATTTTCCGCTGGTAGAGATCGAGGATGCCGCCGATCTCCTCCGTTGTTTCGGCGCCGGTGATGGTCTTCAGCGCGCCTTCCGCCTCGACCGCCTCCATCCAATGCCGCAAATCCTGATCCCAGTTGCGTCCCGCGGGGTCCGCCATCGCCATTCTCCTAGATTTTGCCCAGCGCCCGCAGGACGACTTCGGGCGTCATCGGTTGCGCCGTGACCGCCGCGTCAAACGGGCGAAGCGCGTTGTTGACCGCGCACATCACCACGCCCGGCGCCGCGCCCGTGCCGGATTCGCCGGCGCCTTTCGCACCGAGCTCCGACTCGCTGGTCGGCGTTTCGACATGGGCGACCTCGATATCGGGCATTTCCGCCGCCATTGGTGTCAGATAGTCCGCCATCGAACCGTTCAACAGCTGGGCGTTCTCGTCGTACAGACAATGCTCATACAGCGCGCCGCCCAGCCCTTGCACGCAGCCGCCGCGCACCTGCTCGTCGGCGAGGTTCGGGTTGATGAGGCGGCCGCAATCCTCGACCACCCAATGCTTCAACACGCGGAGGAATCCGGTGTCGGTGTCGACCTCGACATAGGCGCCGTGGATGCCGTTGGTGAAGATGTAGGGCAGTTCGGTGAGCCGGAAACGCCGGGTCGCCGACAGGGTGGGCTGGTAGTCGTTCGGCAGTTCGCCGAGCTGGAAATGCCCGATGCGGCCGATTTCCGACAAAGGCACGCGAATCTCGCCGCTGCCCGCGGTGACGACATTGCCGTCGACGATATCCAGGGTATCGGCGTCGGACTGCAGCAGAATACCGGCCATGGTCAGGATTTCCCGCCGCAAATCGCGGCTCGCCTGATAGACCGCTTCGCCGCCGATGGCGGTGGCGCGCGACGCGTAGGTGCCGCCGCCATAAGGCACCGCATCCGTGTCACCCTCGATCACCCGGATCTGGTCCAGAGGGATACCGAGCGCGGTGGCCGCAATCTGCCCCATCACCGTATCGACGCCCTGGCCCTGATCGGTGACGCCGACGGTGCAGATGACGCCGCCGGACGGCTCCAGCTTGACGGTGCAGGCATCCTGCGACGCGATCGGCGCACCGCCCGACCCGTAATAGCCTTGCGGGCCGGGGGCGGTGCCTTTGATGAAACCGGCGATGCCGATGCCGCGATACACGCCTTGTTCGCGCAAGGCGGCCTGCTCCTGCAGAAGCCCGTCGTAGTCCATCAGGCCTATCAGCTTTTCCAGGCAGGCTTCATGGGACAGATCGTTGACCGGAACACCCGAGGGCGCGACGCCCGGATAGGCATCGTCCGGCATCACGTTGCGGCGGCGAAATTCCACCGGGTCCATGCCCAATGTCTCGGCCGCCCGGTCGACCATGTGTTCGCCGACGGAAATGCCGATCGGATGTCCGACGGACCTGTATTGCGATGTCGGAACCTTGTTGAGATAGACCACCGTGGTCTTGGCGCGGTAATTCTCGAATTTGTACGGCCCGGCGGTGATGTTGAGCACCTGATTGGCTTCGAACACGCTGGTCCGCGGATAGGCGGAATAGGCGCCCACACCCGCCAGATCGTCGATCTCCAGCGCCTGAATGTCGCCCGCCTCGCTGACCGCGATGCGGGCGGAGATCTGGTGTTCGCGTGCGTGGATGTCGGAGACGAAGGATTCCAGCCGGTCGGCGATGAACTTCACCGGCCGGCCCAGCTCGATGGACGCCGCCGTTGCGGCGACTTCGTCGCCGAAGGTGTGAATTTTCAGGCCAAAGGACCCGCCGACATCCGGCGCAATGACCCGGACATTGTGCTCCGGCACGCCGAGCGTCCGGGCGAACACGGCCTGGATCATGTGGGGCACTTGGTTGCTGGTATGGATGGTCAGCCGCTCTGTGCCGGGATCGTAATCGGCGAGCAGTGCGCGCGGCTCCAGGCTGACCGCCGTGTGGCGGCCGAAGGAGAAAGATTCCTCGAGCACGATATCGGCCGACGCGAAGGCGTCGTCGACGGCACCCCGGTCGATCGTCTTGGTGAAGGCGAGATTGTCGCCGAGATCGGGATGCAGGACCGGCGTGCGCGCGTCGAGAGCGGTCTCGGCCTCGGCCGTCGGCGGGATCACCTCCCAGTCGATGACGATCTGTTCGCAGGCATCCTCCGCCAGCGCGCGGCTTTCCGCCACGACCATGACCACGGGCTCCCCCTGCCAGCAGGCCCGGTCCACGGCCATGGCATATTGCGGCGCCGACTTCATGCCCTCGAAGCAGGACAAGGTCCCGACCCAGGGGCCGGTGCTATGCGCGGCCAGTTCCGCGCCGGTCATCACCAGCACGACACCCGGCATCGTTTCGGCGTCCGCCGTATCGATCTTGAGAATTCGGGCATGGGCGTACGGGCTGCGCACGAAGGCCGCATGCACGGTGCGCGGTAAGGTGATGTCGTCCGTATAGCGGCCGCGCCCGGCCACGGTGCGCCGGGCGCTGGCCCGGGAGAGCGACCGGCCGATATGGCTGTTCGGCCCCTCGAACACGCTGGAGGCTCCACTGTCGCTCATGACGTTTCCTCCAGCCGCTGGTTCAAGGTGTTTTCGACCGCGTCGACGATCGCGTGATAGCCGGTGCAGCGGCAGTAGTTGCCGGAGAGAAATTCGCGAATCTCTTCGCGGGTTTTCGGCGCGGCCTCGCGCAGCAATTCCGCTGCGGTGATCAGCATGCCAGGCGTGCAAAAACCGCATTGCAGCGCGTCGCGTTCGACGAAATTTTCCTGCAAATCGGCGACCTCGCCGCTCGCCGTCAGCCCTTCGACCGTCTCGATGGTGGCGCCGTCGGCCTGGATGGCGAGCATCAGACAGCCCCGGACCACATCGCCATCCAAGCGCACCGAGCAGGCGCCGCAAATCCCGTGTTCGCAGCCCAGATGGGACCCGGTCAGGCCGAGCTCGCCGCGCAGGAAATCCACCAGATGCGTACGCGCATCGACCAGCTTGGTGACACTCTCGCCATTCACCGTGAGCGTGATGGTCTTGGTCTCGTCGCTCATGCCGCCCTCGCCCGTTCGATCGCCTGGTCCAGCACGCGGCCGGTTAGGACGCGCTGCAGATGCAGTTTGAAGGCGGCGCTGCCCTGCAGATTGTCCATCGGATCGAGATCTTCGGACAGGGCCGCCATCGCCGCCGACCGGCTCTCGTCCGACCAGACCTTGCCGGCGATCGCCGCCACGGCGTTCGCAGCCAGCGTCGGCCGGTCTTCGCTGGCAAAATAGACCAGCTTCGCATCCGTCACCGTTTCGCCGTCGGTTTCCGCGGCGCAGGCGACCCCCGCAACGGCGAAATCCCCTTGCCGGCGGCTCAGCTCCATGAAGGCGTGTACGGTACCCGGACGCTGACAGGGGATGCGAATTTCGGTGAGCAACTCGTCCGGCTGCCGCTCGGTCTCGAACAGTCCCTTGAAAAAATCCGCCGCCGCGATGTCACGGCGGCCGCGCACGCTCTCGACCGTGATGGTCGCGCCGAGTGCCAGGATACAGGCGGGCAGTTCCGCGGCAGGATCGGCCAGCGCGATGCTGCCACCGAAGGTGCCGCGGTTGCGGACGGCGACATGGGCCACATGCGGCATGGCTTCCGCGATCAGAGGCAGATGCTCGGCCACGATCGGCGACCGCTGGACCGCGGCGTGCCGGGTCAGCGCACCGATGCGCACCGCATCGTCCTCGACTGAGATACCGTTCAATGCCTCGATGTGATTGATGTCGATGAGAAGGTCGGGCTTCGACAGCCGCATGTTCAGGGTCGGCATCAGGCTCTGACCGCCGGCGAGGACGTTCGCCCCGTCGCCATGTTCCGCCAAAAGCGCTAACGCCTGCGCCACGCTCTCTGCTCGCGCGTAGGTCATTTTCGGCGCCTTCATAACCCCCCTCTATTCGTTTTTGGCCCGGCGGTCTTGCAACACCGCCATGATGGCGCGGACGATGCCGGCATAACCCGTGCAGCGGCAGATGTTACCCGCCAGTTCGAGACGCACCCGGTCTTCATCCGCGTCCGGCAGCCGGGTCACGATATCGCGTGCGGTAAACAGCATCGCTGGTGTGCAATAGCCGCATTGCAGCCCGTGATGTGCGGTGAACGAAGCCTGTAGCGCCACGATGACCGGGTCTGTGTCGCTACCTTCGATGGTCTGAATATCAGCGCCGTCGCAGCTGACCGCGTAAAGAATGCACGACCGCACCGGCTCGCCGTCGACCATGATCGTGCACGCGCCGCAGACCCCATGCTCGCACCCGAGATGGATGCCGGTCAGCCGCCGCTGTTCGCGCAGGAAATCGGCAAGCGTCGTTCGCGGTTCGACGGTCGCGGTGACCGATTCACCGTTGATCGTAAGGGTCGTTTCCGTCATGCGCCGTAGGCCTGCGCGACGGCGCGGTGCAGTGCTACCGCGTGCATTCGCAGCTTGAAGGAGTCGAACGTCTCACCGGTTTCCGTCAGCGCCATGCGCGCGGCATCGAGATCGAACGTGGCGCCATCGTTCTGCGCGATGGCGGCCGCGGCGGTATCGAGTTGCAGCGGCGCATCCTCGGTTGCCGCGAGAACCAGCTGGGCGATGTCGGATTCGGGATCGCAGACATAGGCGCCGATCGATTCCGCGAATTCCCCGGGTTTGCGGCAGATCTTGTGATAGCCCCAGCGAGCCGAGCCGGAGAGGGTGGGCACGCGGACTCCGCGCACGATTTCATCTTCTTCGAGGGCTACGGTGAAGGCGCCGAGCTGAAACGTATCGATCGCAGCCTCCCGTGCGCCCGCCGGTCCGTCGATGACGATCTGCGCGCCCAGCGCCCGTAGCGCCGCCGGCCAGTCTCCGGCCGGATCCGCATGGACGAGGCTGCCGCCGATGGTGCCGCGGTTGCGTACGGCGCGGTAGGCGATACCCGACGCGACATGCTGCATCATGCCATAGGTCACGTCGGGGAGGATGCCGTCTTCGATAGCGGCGTGTGTCACCAGTGCACCGACGAACAGATGGTCGGGTGCTTGCGTCACGGCCTTCAACGCGTCGAGGGCCCGGATGTCGATCAGCCGGTCCGGCCGCGCCAGGCGCAGATTCAGCCTCGGGCCGAGCGCCTGGCTGCCCGCCAGGACCTTACTGT
>JAPPPC010000454.1 GCA_028817685.1 Rhodospirillaceae bacterium | reverse complement strand
AGGTTGCCGACAAGATTGACCCCCTTGCTCTTGAAGCTGACTTTGTTTGTACCGGGCTCGAACGACTGTGCCATAACGCGTCTCCAGACTTTGATATTGAAAAGTAAAATTATTTGTTTACATTTAGTATCGTGATCAAAAAAGTAAATAGATAATTTTACTTTTTTGAGAAATGGGAATTATCCATTGATTCTAAGGGATAAAAAACGGCAAGCGATCATCGAGGCAGCGATTGCGGAGTTCCAGGAGCAGGGTTTCCTGGGTGCAAAAACGACAAACATCGCGAAACGCGCCTCCGTATCGAGCCGGACGCTCTACAACCACTTTCCAAGCAAGGAAGATCTCTTCGACGCCATCGCAGAAATCATGATGGCGCGGAACAGCACGATGGCGCCGGTTCCCTATGACCCGGACCGGCCGCTGAAACAGCAATTGTCCGAAGCCTTGGAGACGTATGTCGGGGTCATCACCGAAAGCCAGACAATCGGTTTGAACCGAATGGTGATCTCAGAGCTGTTGAGGGACCTGAAGCGGTCTCAGGCCTTTTTTTCGGAAATGGCCACGCATGACTATCCCATCACTCAACTGATTGCCGATGCGATGGATGCCGGCGTGCTTCGCAGGGCGGACCCGAACTATGCGGCGAGCCAGTTGCTGGGCCTGGTAAAGACCTTCTTCTTCTGGCCTGAATTCTTCCTTGGGTCCAAGCAGGATACGTCCGGAATAATGGAGGATTGCGTTGCGATGTTCTTAAATCACTACGCGGTCGAGACCTAAACCTCGAGATCGCTTCGTGCATTCGGGATTTCCGGGTTGGGTCATTTTTACGCGTCAGCGTGACGCGTTAGGCACGCCCGGAACCCGGCGGGAAACGGACATCATCAGCGCGAGGTCTCCAACCTGACTGCGACAGCCGAGGATAGCCAAATGGAGACATCAGACCGATCTACTCACCCAATCATTTTAGCTCTTCCATGACCATATATGTCGTGAACGCGGCAACGTTTTCGTCGGCATGAAAAAGCCTGTCTGCGATTTGCGTATACTCATCCATATCGACAACATTAAGGATCAGCACACTGCCGATTTCACCGGCAACCATGTAGCATTGAGAGATCGCTTTTTCTTTTCTCAGTTGCTCGAAGAAACTTTTTCGATGCTGAGGCCCGTGACGTTCGAACTTCACGGTTACAACCGCTGTAAGGCGCCGTTCGATACAATCGGGATCGACAACAGCCACGATCCGCTGGATTGCGCCTATCCTCTTTAAATTTTTTACACGCCTGAGGCACGCCGACTGCGAAAGACCCGCCTTATCGGCGAGCACCTTATTCGGAAGGTCCGCGTTCTCGCTCAGGATATCCAGTATTCGGTGATCGATCTGGTCAAGTTTCTCATGCATGCCTAATTATTTCACTCTTTGTCTCAACACACAATTTTTAGGCGCGTTTTCTGAAATTTCGATCACTTTTTCTAACCCTCGCTGCGTATCTTGCTCCAAACAAGGAGACTTCAAAATGAAGCAAGCAGCGACTTTCATCGACACCGTAAGCGGACAACAATTTTCTTTGAGCGATAGAATATGGCGTGCGCCGAACGGGAACCCGCTGATGATCAGTGATCTGCCCGGTATTTTACGAGCGGAGATCCATCCGTCGAACAGATCGATCTGGCGGTATGCCAATTCTCTCCCAGTGCAAATCCAGAACCCCATTTCGTTAGGTGAGGGATGCACTCCGCTGATCAGGTCCAAGATCGATGGAATTAACTTTCACTTTAAGCTTGAGTGGTTTTCCCCCACGGGATCGTTCAAAGACCGCGGCGCCTCTGTTTTGATGTCATTCTTGAAGCAACAAGGCATCGGCGTCGTTGTGGAAGACAGCTCCGGAAACGCGGGCGCAGCAATCGCAGCGTACGGCGCGGCCGCGGGGATGGATATTACGATACTCGTTCCTTCCTGTACCCAGCCCGCAAAGGTCGTTCAGTCGCGCGCTTACGGCGCCGAAGTGATCCTTGTTCCTGGTGCGCGAGAGGATACTGCTGCGGCTGCGATCGAAAGGGCCGAGAAAACGTTCTACGCAAGCCACAACTGGCATCCGATGTTCCTACAAGGCACCAAAAGCCTAGGTTATGAAATTTGGGAAGACCTCGGTTTTGCTGTGCCGGACAATATCGTTATCCCGGCTTCCGAGGGCAGCAACGTCTTGGGGTGTCATATAGCGTTCAGCGAACTAATGCGGTCGGGTGAAATTGACCGTATGCCGCGTCTGTTTGTCAGCCAGCCGGAGAATAGCGCACCGCTCCATCACGCGCTGCGAGGAACTCAGCAGGAGCAGTTTCTACCGACAATCGCCGAAGGTACTGCTGTGAAGTCTCCAACGCGGCTCCACGCCATAGTTCAAGCTGTGCGGGAAACGAACGGCGGATCGGTCACTGTCTCTGAAGAGGGGATTGCCAGCGCATGTAAGAGGCTTGCTCGCGCTGGAATTTTCACCGAACCGTCTAGCGCGCACGCATGGGCTGGCACGAAAGCGCTGATAGAAAACGGCGAGATCGACCCTACGGATCGGACGGTAATATTACTCACCGGCTCCGGATTGAAATCTCAGTCGGTATACGCGGAAAATGTATAGCGCCGGCTTATTGAAGTCCGGAACGGATCATACCCGGCCCTGCCGCGAGTCTCCGCGCCACGTCTGAACCTGAGTAAATCCTGACGTAAATCCAACGGAACCGGACATCGAAATCGCGATGTCGCTTGTTGAGGGAACTATGGACGTGGCTTGACCCTGCCGATGAACGTCCTGTCGGGGTGTTTTTCCAGGAAAAGGGACCGAAGAACCGCATGGGATGTCAGACGGGCGCATAACATCGCCCGAGGCTGGACATTGGGCACGGTGCCGCAAACCGCAATCGGACGGTGGGCGCGGCGCCCGGGTTGGGTCACACCCGGTAACGCGGTTTGGACGATGCTTGTGTCCGGTATCCGACCCTAGCCGGAGGCGTAAAAAGCCAACACGGACTCTGTGAAGCCCACGGCAGCATGCGCGGCTAAAAGTTCTTCTCCGCCCGGGCCCAGATCCGCTCGGCGCGCCGTTGCACCTGGCCGGCGATTTCCGGCCAGTCGATCGTCACGACCGTCCGGTCGCGGACGATATCCTGCCCGTCGACGAAGACGTCCGTCACGTCGCTGCCGTTGGCGTTGTAGACCAGGGTCGAGCAGAAATTCTCCAACCGGATCGGCGTCAACCAGGGTCGGGCGACATCGACCAGGATGACGTCCGCCTTCTTGCCCGCTTCGAGCGACCCGATCTCGTCCGCCATGCCGAGGCCCCGGGCGCCGCCCATCGTCGCCATCTCCAGCGCGTCATAGCCGGACAGCAGCCCGACATCGCCGGACTGCGCGCGCGGCACCAGGATCGCCGCGCGCATGTAATGCCAGAGGTCGTTCGAGCACCAGTCGCTGCCCAGCGCGACATTGATGCCGGCCGGATAGACCGCATCCATCGGCGGGAAATAGCCGCGTTTCGCCACGTGGTAGCTGGTGTGCGACAGGGTCGCGCCGCTCTCGGCCAGCATCGCCACATCCGCATCGTTCAGGAAGACGCAATGGATCGCGATGGCGTCCGGACCGAGCACTCCGGTCTCCCTCCCGATCTCCACCGGGCGCTTGCCGTAGAGTTTCCGCGTGAATTCCGTCTCGCCCGGCAGTTCGGCGATATGGACATTGATCCCCAGCCCCAGCCGGTCCGCCAACTCCCGGCTGCGCGCCATACCTTCCATCGACATGTAGCCGGGACCGCCCGGCGAGATCCGCACCGTGATCCGGCCCGATTCCTTGCCGTGCCAGGTTTCGACCAGCGCTTCCGCCGCATCCAGACTGCGGTTCAACCGGTCGGTGCGCCACGGTCGGTCCAGGGTCTGCGCGTCCAGCCCGCCGAAACCGATCTCGACGAGGAACTCGCTCAGGCTCGCGCGGATGCCGAGGTCGCGGACGGCGGGCGCGATATTGGTTTCCTTGTGCCAGGTGTTCACCAGGGTCGTGGTGCCGGTCATGACCATCTCGGTCGCATGCGCCAGGGCGCCGAAATAGACGTCGTCCGGGTCCCGGCATTCGGCCAGGATCGGCAAAGCTCGGTTGAACAGACCCGCCGCCGCCGACCCCGGCACGTCCTCGGTGATGCCCTTCAGATAGGCGCCGATCAAATGGATGTGCGTGTTGACGAAGCCCGGCAGCACCGCCTTGCCCCGGGCATCGACGATCCGGTCGGCGGCGAAGCCGTCCGCATCGAACCCCGCCGGCGGACCGGCATAGACCAGGCTGTCGTCCTCAAACGCCACCACGCCGTCCGGAATGACCACATCCCGCCCGGTCATGGGCACGACGTATCCGCCTTCGATCACGGTCTTGGCCATGGGTACCCTCACCAGTGTTGCACGCGCAGCGCGGGAACCTTGGCGTTCGGGGTAACACTTGTCCAGCGAGACGGGGTCACGCACACACAGCGGCGCCGCACCTCCTGTCGTCCCGCACGTGATGCGGGACCCAGCGCCGCCGTCGGTGGATTACGGACGAGCGCACCGTTGTTGTTGGGCTGGCCCCCGGCTCGAAGGCCGGGGCGACAGGGCGGTGGATGTATTACCCGACAGCGAACGCCGCGCTTGAACGCGCCGGCTTCGCCGTGGTCATGTTGGCCAAGGGAACGCAGCAAGGAGCGACACCATGACCGCAACACGGCAAATCATCCGCAACGGCCAGGTCCTCGATCCGGCCCGCCGCACCGTCGAAGCGGCGGATATCCTCATCCAGGGCGATGCGATCCTCGAGCTGGGTCCGCCGGGCCTGGACGCGCCGGAAGAGGCCGCGGTGATCGACGCGACCGACCGGCTGCTGATGCCGGGGCTGGTCAACGCGCACACGCATGGCCATGGCAGCCTGTCGAAAGGCTATGGCGATAAATGGTCGCTCGAGCTGCTGCTCAACGCCGCCCCCTGGATCGGCGGCGGGCTGACCCTGGAGGGCCAGTATCTCGCCGCCCGGCTGAACGCCGCGGAGATGGTGCTGAAGGGCTGCACCGCCGCCTACGACATGTTCTTCCAGTTTCCCGAAGCGAGTCTGGAAAGCATCTCGGCCGTCGCGAAGGGCTATACGGAGGTCGGCATCCGGGCCGCCATCGCGCCGATGATGGCGGACACCACCTTCTACCAGGCGATCCCCGGCCTGCTGGACTCGCTCCCCGAACCCCATCGCGCCCACGCCGAAGCGCTGCAGGCGGCGCCCTGGGAAGCGCATATCGAAGGCTGCCGGGCGCTGTTGCAGGGCTGGCCCGGCGACCGCGACCAGGTGCGTCCGGCGCTGGGCCCGACCATCCCGATGCATTGCACCGACGAATTCATCCTCGCCTGCCGCGACCTCGCCCGGGACTACGAGGTCGGGCTGCAGATGCATCTGGGCGAATCGAAACTTCAGGCGGTCGCCGGGCTGAAACGCTACGGCAAAAGCCTGACCGCCCATCTCGACGCGCTGGACTTTCTCGGGCCGAACTTCACCGGTGCCCACAGCATTTGGCTCGACGATGACGACGTGCAGCGGCTGGCCGACCGGGGCGCCAATGTGGCGCACAATCCGGGCTCGAACCTGCGCCTCGGCAACGGCGTCGCACCCGCCCGCCGCATGCTGGATGCGGGTGTCACCGTCGGCATCGGCACCGACGGCTCCTCTTCGGGCGATCATCAGAACATGGTCGAAGCGATGCGCATGGCGGCCTTCGCCTCGCGCCTGATGGACATCGAACCGGACAGCTGGCTCGGCAGCTGGGACGTGCTGCGCGCCGGCACGTTGGGCGGGGCCGCGCTGCTCGGCATGGCGGGGCAGATCGGCCGCATCGCGCCCGGCTACAAGGCCGACATCGCCTTCATCGATTTGACCAATGTCGCCTTCGGGCCGCTGAACGACGCCGCCAACCAGAGCGTCAACTGCGCCGCCGGCAGCGCCATCGACAGCGTCATGATCGGCGGCCGCATGGTGCTGCAGGGCCGCCGCTTCACCGGTCTCGATTTCGACGGGCTGCGCCGCGACGCGCAGGTCATGGCCGACACGCTGCGGGCCAGGAACGCCGACACGCGGGGCCGGCTGGAGGCGATGGCGGAATACGTCTCGCACCATTGCGTCGGCTTGGCGTGCGAGGGCCACCACGCCCACCGCCGCATCGACGAAGGGCGGGCTTGAATTCCGGCAGTCGCCCGACGGGCGGCATTCCAACCGGCGCGGGACACCCTATCAGGACAGCGCACGCATTGCGTGCTATACTGCACCCATAGCGCTCAGTAGATCGGAGTAATCCGGAAGCACAGTATCGACGACGCCCGCCTCCCTTGAAACGGTGAGTTCCATGGCCGACGAAACCGTATTCTACGATGTCGTGGACAGGATCAACGCACTCGCGCTGGATGACGGCGACTGGCCGGAAACGCTAACCCTGATCGCCGATCTGTTCGGCGCGGTAGGCGGTAGCTTCGAACTCCTCGAAACCAAAACGAAACAGCCGGTCTTCTTCCAATATGGATCGGAACTGGGCGACGCCCCGACGCAGAGCTACCTCGCCTATTACGGAAACATCTCGCCGCGGGTCAAATTCGGCATCACGCAGCCGACCGGCGCGATTTCCTACGATCATATGATCCTGAGCGAGTCCGAGATCGACCGGGACGAGTTCTACATGGATTGCATCGCGCCCCAGGGGCTGCGCTATTTCGTCGGGGCGAAGCTGATCTGCTCCCCCAGCCACGACGCCGTCTTCGCCATTCAACGGTCGCCCGAGCAGGGCCATGTCGGCCGCGCGGAAATCGCCACCATGGAACGGCTGCTGCCCTATTTGCAGAATGCGATGGATCTCAAATTCCGTATCGCCGAGGCGCAAACGAAGGCGGCGGTGGGGATCGACGGCCTGGAGCAATTGCAGGAAGCCTGCCTGATCCTGAGCGCAACCGGCGCGGTCCTGCACGCGAATGCGGAGGCCGACGCGTTGCTCTCGGCCCAAGACGGCGTCGACGTGATAAACGGGCGGCTGACCTTCGCCGACAAGGCGGCAGCGCGCTGGTACGAAACGGCGCTTGGCCGGTCGCTACCGCCGGACGATGAACCGACACCGGATTTTCCCGCGCAGCGTCGCAGCGGACGCCGGCCCTACATCGTCTCATTACGTCGCGTACCGGCGCAAAACGCGTTCTCGCGCGCCGCCTGGCCCGCCGCCTCGTTGCTCTTATCCGGGATCCCGACCGGGTCACGCGGCTGAACACGGCCCTGCTGAGTCAGAGTTACGGGCTGACCGCGGCGGAGACCGAAACCGCCGCCGCGATCGACCGGGGGCTTACGCTCCGCGAAATCGCCACGGAGCGCGAGGTCGCGGTCAGCACGATTCGGACCCATCTCTATTCCCTGATGGCCAAGACGAAGCTGCGACGGCAGACCGACCTCGTCCGTCTGCTGACACAATATCGCCAACCCTTCCGCTAGATCGGTTAAATCCGTTTTCCGAAGCGAGCGGAATTCGTGCCACACACCGCCTCCTATAACCGTAGGAGGCGGCGCGTAAGGCGTGTCCGTAAACTCCCGATTTGACGCATCGCGTTTCTCGGCCAGCCCGGCATGGGGCGGGCGATTGTTAATTTTCAGAAAGTGCGGACCGTGGCGAAACGCAACGGTCCGCGGGGAGATCATTCATGCAACGCACATTTAATCGCTTTACCGGAACATTCCTGTTCGCACTTTCGATCCTATGGTGCGCAACGGCGCAGGCCATTCCGATCCAGTTCAATATCGCCTACCAGCCCGCCGAGCCGGCGCTTGGCGGCGACAGCACGTTTCTCGACGTCAAAGCGTTCTTCGATACCGACGATATCACCGGCGTGGGAGCGGAAATCGTTCTCCTCACCGGGTTCGAGGCGACCTTCAACGGCCCCGTGACGGACAATCTGGACATCGTGAAATTCTACACCAACGACGTCACCGGCCCTTGCAGGTTCGTCTGCGGCACGCCGAATTTCACGCCCATCACCGGGCGGTTCAATGACGGCGTCTTCCGGGGCTTCCTCGAAGGTATCCAGCCTGGCGTCTCCGGCACCGGTATGGCGACGCTGGCGTTTAATTTTTTAGGAGGCAGCGGCACGTTTGGTGGCGGCATTCGCTTCAATGCCCTCGCAAGGCCGGTAAAGGCCAACGCCGAGCTCGACGTTTTCCAAATCCAGCTGCTCTCCGGACCGTTCCCGGTGCAGTCGACGAGCGACGTCCCGGAGCCGTCCAGCGCAGCGCTGCTCGCCCTCGGTCTGGCCGGATTGATCGGCGTGAGGCGCCGCACGCGCGCGAAGCATTCCAAATGACCGTAAAGCGCTATCCCGCCGCCGCATCGATAAGGGGCGGGCT
>JAPPPC010000325.1 GCA_028817685.1 Rhodospirillaceae bacterium | reverse complement strand
TCAGTCTCAGTCTCGGTCTCGGTCTCAGATTGAGCTTCAGCGTCAGCGTCAGATCGAAAGCGAAGCGCTGCCGGACACGATCTACGACATATTGGCCGAAGCCGCGGCGGACATCCCGGATCAGCTGGCGTTGCACTTCTTCGAAACCGGCGAAAAGCTAACCTATCGGGAATTGCTCGTTGCGGTCGACCGGCTGGCGGGCGGTCTGCACGCGTTCGGCGTTCGCAAGGGCCATCATGTCGGCGTGATGCTGAACAATCTGCCAAGCTTCCCGACCACCTGGCTCGCGCTTGGGCGGTTGGGCGCGGTCGTCATTCCCATCAATATCCGCTACACGCCGTCGGAGATCAGCTACGTGCTGAATGACGGCGATGCCGAGTTCCTGGTCATCGACGGCGCCTATCTGCCGCTGCTCGACGACATCGACGACCTGCCGCAAGCCCTCACCAGGGATCGTATCGTCGTACAAGGCGGCGGGACCGGCAGGGACTTCGATAGCTTGCTGGCGGACGGCGACCCGGATCTCGTGCCGTCCGAACGGGCCGATCCGGACGACCTGATGAACATCCAGTACACGTCGGGCACGACCGGATTTCCCAAGGGCTGCATGCTGCGGCACCGATATTGGGTCGGGACGGCGACCGTAGCCGCCCGGCGCGACGGCGTCCGCTGCCCCCACATACTGGCGCACCAACCCTATTTCTATATGGACCCGCAATGGATGACCCTGATGGCCTTCCTGCAGCGGGGCACCCTGTTCGTGGCCAACCGGCCTAGCGCTAGCCGGTTCATGGACTGGGTACGGGCCCATCGTATCCATTTCTGCATCTTCCCCGAGGTCGTCTACCGCCAACCGCCCGACCCGCGCGATGGCGACAACGATCTGCGCCGCGTGGCGATTTACGGCGTCAGGAAGTCCGTGCATGAAGATTTGCAGCAGCGGTTCAACGTGCAGGCACGCGAGGCGTTCGGTATGACGGAGATCGGCTCGACCCTCTTTGTGCCGCTGGAATCCACGGAGATGGTGGGGTCCGGTTCGTGCGGCATTCCCGTCGCTTTCCGCGAAGTGCGGGTTGTCGATGACAACGGCGAAGACGTGCCGCAAGGGGAGATCGGCGAGCTGGTCGTCCGCGGCCCCAACATTCTGCTCGGCTACTACAACAAACCGGAAGCCACGGCGGACTCCTTCTTCGGCGATTGGTTCCGAACCGGCGATCTGTTCCGTCAGGACGAGAACGGCTTCCTTTACATCGTCGGTCGCAAGAAGGACATGATCCGGCGTTCGAGCGAAAACATCGCCGCCCGCGAAGTGGAAGCGGCGCTGATGCTGATGCCGGAAATCGACGAAGCGGGGGTCGTGCCGGTGCCCGACGAAACACGGGGTGAGGAGGTGAAAGCCTATGTCGTCCTCGCCGAGGGCTACGAGCAAAGCGACGCACCGCCAGAAAAAATTATCGGCCATGCCCGTGAGCACCTGGCTGTCTTCAAGGTACCGCGCTATCTGGAATATCGGACGGACTTCCCGCGCACGCCGTCGCTCAAACTGAAGAAGGGCGAGCTGATCGCCGAAAAGACGGATTTGCGCACGGGATCCTGGGACGCGCTTGAGCGAATCTGGCGCTGACGCAATCCTACCCGAGTAGGGAGGTGCCGTTCGAAATCCATGCTAGGCTGCCATTTCCTCGTCCGGCAACGGTCGAGGCGCGCTCGAAAGAACATACGGGGAGCGGTCCCGAACCGCCCCACGTGATCGCTTTACCGACCAGGAGGTAATGCCATGTTGTTCCCGCGTTTCATCACATCGTTGATATTCGTTGTCGCGGCCACCTTTGCCGGCACCGCCGGCGCGGCACCGCAAATCCTCGCGCTCGTCGCCTCTAACGGCGTCGCAACGCCGATGCATTGCGCCGACGGCACGTGCAAGGCCGAACTCTCCAGCTTCTGTCTGCAGCAGGAACGGGAGACGCCGCTCGCCGGCACCGTGTACCACGCCATGGCGCCCGACGCGCTGACCTTGGTCGTGGAAAAATCCGACGGCACTACGCTCCGTCTGCCGGCAGGAGACCGTTTGCGCCTCACCTCCGAACGCGGCAGTTCCAGCGTCCTCGCGCAGATCGACGCGTCGGGGCTGGGCGCGGCACGCGTCTCCATCGAAGTCGCCGATCAGGTCTCCCTACTGCCGGAAGCGGCGGCGGGTGACTCGAATCCTCTGACAGGGCAGGAAATTGCCGTGGTCACGGCCAGCCTGCGCAAGCTGGGCAGCCAGGTCGTCGATGATGGCGGGGTCCGGATTGCCGCCGCACGTGAGACCAATCGGTTGATCAACGCGCTGGACTTCAGCGCCGAGGACGCCAAATCCAGCGCGGCCTGGAAAAAGATCACCGCCTGGAAGCCGGGCATCCGCAGCGGACAATATTGGGCGAACCAGCGGATCAGCCACTGCCAGTCAAAACCGGCTGGACCCGCGCTCGGACGGTGCCTGCGCGACTGGCATGATTTCCTGATCCGCCAGCTCAACACCGAATATTGGGACAAAGCCCGCGCCGGAAGCTGACCGCAGCCTCGCGCGGCACAGCGGCGCCGTAGCGGCAACCGGTTCCCGTCAAGCAGGAGAAAGCATCATGGCATCCTGGCGCATCTTTCTCTCGATGTTGGCACTCTTCGCCGCGTCTGTCCTATCTGCCCACCCCGCCGCGGCAGCCCCCCAGATCCTGGCGCTGGTCGCATCGAACGGGATCGCCACGCCGCTGACCTGCCAAAACGGCACCTGCGAGGCGGAACTGAGCAGCTTCTGCTTGCAGCAGACGCGCGCCACGCCAACGCTGGGCACTGTCTATCATGCGGTTGCACCCGCCGACTTGACCTTGTCGGTGGAGAAGGCAGACGGCACCGTGCGACGGGTTCCCTTTGGCGACCGCTTGTCGTTAACGGCGAAACGGGGCAGCACCAGCGTCAAGGCGAGCCTGGCCCAATCCGCGGTTGCCGGTTTCGGCAACGCCAAGCTTTCGATCCTTGTCGCCAAACGCGTCTCACTGATCCCAGAGGCGGTACCGGGCGACAAGAACCCGCTCTCGAAACAGGAAATCGCCATCGCAACGTCGAGCCTGCGCGCCTTGGGAAGCCGCGTGGTCGACCGGGGCGACAGCCGGATTGCCGCCGCCCGCGCGACTAACCAGCTCATCAACGCGATCTCGGACCCGGCGCAAGCCGAAACGGCCGCGGGAAGGAAAGACGTCTGGGACCGGATCACCGCCTACAAGGCGCCCTTCGGTATCGGCAATTTCTGGGCCAACCAAACGATCAAGGGCTGCGCTTCCCGTCCGGCCGGGACGCCGATGCGGCAATGTCTGCGCGAGTGGCACGACTTCCTGATGCGGGATCTGAACGACGATTATTGGGATCACGCGCAAGCCGGCAGCTAAGCCACTGTCGGGGCACTCGCTGGCTTTCTATCGCGAGACCGTTTGCGCCGCCTTCCGCACGTGATACGAATTGTGCAAAGCAATTCGAAGGATGGGAGAGCCTGAAATGCGTTATCTGCACACCATGGTCCGTGTCTCGAATCTCGACGAGACGCTGAACTTTTTCTGCAACCTGCTGGGCATGGTCGAGACGCGCCGCACGGAAAGCGAAAAAGGCCGCTACACCAATATTTTCCTGGCCGCCTCGCAAGACGAGGATGCGGCAAAATCGAGCAAGGCGCCGGTCGTCGAACTGACCTACAACTGGGACCCGGAGGATTACACCGGCGGCCGCAACTTCGGGCACCTGGCCTTCGAGGTCGAGGACATCTACGGCACTTGCCAGAAGCTGATGGACAATGGCGTGACCATCAACCGGCCGCCGCGCGACGGCTACATGGCCTTCATCCGCACGCCGGACAATATCTCGATCGAACTGTTGCAGGCCGGCGGTCCGAAGGACGCGCAGGAACCCTGGGCCTCGATGGAAAACACCGGCAGCTGGTAGATTATCAGGCCTGCTCCTGGGAGAGCCGCGCCAGCGGCGCCTCCCGGATCGGCCAGTGCAGGACGGTCGCCAGCAGCCCCACGCCGGCCGCCGCAAGCCACATCAGATCGTAGGTCCCGGTGACGTCATAGATGTAGCCGCCGAGCCAGGCACCCGCGAAGCTGCCGAACTGGTGGCTCATGATGACCACCCCGAACAGCATCGAGAAATAGCGCGTACCGAAGATCTGCGCGACGATCCCGCTGGTCAACGGCACGGTGGCGAGCCAGAGCAACCCCATGCAGACGCCGAAGATGATCGCGGTTACATCGTTGATCGGCACGATCAGCACCATACCCATCACGACAGCGCGGGCGGTATACAGGATGCACAGTAGGTTCTTCTTGCTGAACCGGTCGCCCAGCGCGCCGAAGATATAGGCGCCCGCCACGTTGAACAGTCCGATCATCGCAAGCGCGTTGGCGGCGAGGGTCGGCGATACATCATTGTCGACCAGGAAGGCGGGCAAGTGGGTCGCGATGAAGGTGACGTGAAATCCGCACACGAAGAAGCCGGCCGTCAGCAGAAGATAACCGGAATGCCCGCGCGCTTCGTCGATCGCTTCGCGCAGCGACTGTTTCGGTCCCGCGGTGGGTACCGGCGGGGCGCTGCCCAACCTGAACGCAAAGAAAGGCACCAGCGCGAGGAGCAGCGCCAGATAGAGAAACGCGTCCCGCCAACCGACCGCGTCGAGCAGAAACTGCGCCCCCGGCACGAACAGGAACATGCCAAGCGACGTGGAGGCGATAATCGTTCCGAACACGACGCTGCGCCGGTTCTCTGGGACGGCCTTGCCGACGGCACCCATGACAAGCACCTGGGTCGGCCCGCTCAAGCCCAGCCCGACGACGAGGCCGAGCCCCAGCCCCAGATCGGTTGCCGACATCGCGATGCTCGCCAGCCATAGGCCGAGCGCGTACAACGCCGCGCCGGCGATAATCATCCGGATCGCACCGAACCGGTCCGCCAACATGCCTACAACCGGTTGCGAAACGCCATAGATCAAGGCCTGTGCCGCGAGCACCAACCCAAATGCCTCCCGGCCGATCCCCATATCGAGCGAGACCGGGCGCAGAAACACGCCAAAAGACTGCCGCAGCCCGCCGCCGATCAAGACGATCAACACGCCGCAGAAGATCATGAACCAGATGCGGCCCGTCGTGGAGCGGCCGCGCCGATGCGGGTAAGGAGGGTGAGGCTTGGCATGGGGTCCAGGATTTGGTGGTGTTTCAAAAGGGTTACCGGTCGCGTCATGGTCTGTCCAGTCCGGAAACGCCGGAAC
This sequence comes from Rhodospirillaceae bacterium, assembly GCA_028817685.1. Classification (GTDB taxonomy): domain Bacteria; phylum Pseudomonadota; class Alphaproteobacteria; order UBA8366. The sequence continues at coordinate 3,135 of JAPPPC010000325.1, read as the reverse complement.
GACAACGCCGACCCACAAACCTGTGCCCCGCCTCTGAGCCGGGGCCTAGCCGTGAAGCTTCGACCAATTCGCCTCGAATTCTCGGTCGGGGCAGCCCGGGTCCCGCATCAAGTGCGGGACGACAGGATGCGCTTCCTCCGCCGAAAATCGGCCGTTATCCGGGCCCGGCGGCTGGCATTTGAACGTAATCGCCCGACGCGCGAAGATACACGCCCGAAAGGAGAATTGGGTGAGCGACGACTCGAACAGGCTCGACAGCATGGATGTGATCCCGACCGGCGCCGCGCTGGGCGCGGAGATCACCGGCCCGGACCTCAGCCGGCCCCTGCCCGCCGAGACGGTCGCGGCCCTGCGCGCGGCGGTGCTGGAGCATGGTGTCGTCTTCTTCCGCGGCCAGTCGCTCGATGACGCGGCCCAGCTGGCCTTCACGCGTTACTTCGGCCCGGCCTCGGTGCATATCCGCGACAACCAGCCGGACCGGCCGACGGACGAAATCATGATGGTCTCCAACGTGCGGGAGAACGGCAAGCCGATCGGATCGCTCGGCCATGGCGAGATCCGGTTCCATTCGGATCTCTCCTACATGCCGCATCCGGGCACCTTCTCGATCCTGTACGCCGTGGAGATCCCGGCGGCAGGCGGTGCGACCTCATGGTGCAACAACAGCGCGGCCTATGACGGGCTGGACGATGCGATGAAGGTCCGGCTGGACGGGTTACGGGCAACCCATCTGCATTTCAGGCCGGAACAGAATCCGGACCCGTCCGTCGACCACCCTATCGTCTGCACCCATCCGGAGACCGGGCACAAGACGCTGTTCGTCAGCCCCTATTTCACCAAATCCGTCGTCGGCATGGCCGAGGATGAGGGGCAGACGCTGCTCGACACCCTGTTCGCGCATCAGACAAGGGACGCATACATCTGGGCGCATCACTGGCGGGTCGGCGATCTGGTCATGTGGGACAACCGCGCGACGATGCACCGCCGGGAGCCCTTTCCGGACTCCCAGCGCCGCATCCTGAAACGCACGCAGATCTTCAGCGAGACCCGTCCGGTCGCTTAGTGGAAAGGATCAGGCGTCCAGCCGCCGCCGGCGCCACCCGGCCAATCCCAACAACCCGAGACCACCGGCGAACAGCGGTGCCATGGCGGGGGCCGGTACCGGTGTATCGTCCGCGGTGAAATCGATATTCAGGGTCAGCGGATCGAATGTTTGGTTCTCCAGGCTCGCGATATTGATGCTCGCGAAACTGTCGGTCTCGATCCGGATCGTCAGCAAATCGGTCGCCAGGATCGATTCGAAGAACGATGCCGGGTCGAGGGCGAAACTGCGCACATCCCCGGCGACCCCGCCGGAAGCCGTCGTCCCGTCGAACAGTTGCGTACCCGCGGTACTGAAATCCGCTTCCAAGATCGCTCCATCGCCCGCAAACCCGAAGATATCGATCTCCGCCGTGGGTCCTAAGTTGGAGACAAACCGCGTTAAGGTCATGTCCAGCGACGCACTGTTGATCGTCGCCGTATCCGGGATGCTCGACAGATCAAATTCAAAGATTGCGTTTCGGACGAGGCCGCCGGATTGAGTAAATGCGATGATCGTGTCCGTCGTGTCGATATTCGTGCCGCCAAACAGCTGAATATCGCCATCGGCCGTCGGCGTCAGGTTGGACACGATCGCCATCGCCGGTGTCGTCAGAAGGCAAAGGGCCACTGCGCCCAATAAACTCTTAAAAGAAAAACTCCCCATAACTTCAACTCGTTGCAACGCCCCTCACGCACAAAGTAGCACAAATTTGTGACAAATTGAAATCGGTGCGTTGGTATGCCGCTACCGCGCGCCCGGCGCCCAGCCGTAAACCTTGGTCAGGCTGCCACCCATCAGCATTTCGCGCTCGCTCTCGGTTAGCCGGTCCGTCAGGCGGAACGGCTCGACCCCGTCATGGTAGCTCACCATGTTGATCGCCCGGGTCCAGTCCGTGCCCCACAGGCAGCGCTCGAAACCGAACGCGTCGAAGACGCGGGCCAAGGGGTCCCAGATATCGTCATGCGGGAAGGGCTGGCGCGATAAGGTGCAGGCGCCGGTCACCTTGATGACGATATTGTCATGCTGGGCCAGATCGAGCAGCTGCGGCAAATGGGCAAAGGGCTCCTCCGGCACGGGCGGGTGCTGCGGCTGCCGGACGCCAAGATGGTCAACCACGATGCGCGTGTTCGGATGGCGCGCCGCCATCTGGCCAACCTGCGGCAGACGGCCGCTACAAGACAGGTTAAGCGGCAAACCGTGCCGGCCCGCGGCTTCGCAGATGCGGTCGATGCCGGGATCGTCCGCCGCATCCGATACGGTGCCCCGCATCATGATGCGCACGCCCACCGTCCCGTCTCGCGCCGCCCAATCGGCGATCGTTTCCGCGGAACCTGCATCCTCCGTGTCGATCGGCTTGACCAGGGCGAAGCGGTCCGGATGCGCCGCATGCACGTCGATCGCGTAGCTGTCGTCATAGCGGTACATGGTCCAGACCGATACCAGGATCGCCCCGTCGACCCCTACTTCGTCCATCGCCTTGACCATGTCGTCGCCGGTGACCTCCGGCGGCCCGGTCAGCACGTCGACCCAGGGCCGGCCCGGATGGTCCCGTTCGTAGCAATGAACTTGCGCGTCGATGATCGGCATGGCGGCCGCCTCCTTCTTTGTTCGTCGCAAGCCTAGGCGCTGACGCCGCTGTCTGGAAGCCTGCGCACAGCTGTGCTACAGCGGAGAGGGTCTTGCCGTGGGGGACAACGCATGAAACGTTTGAGCGAAGACCAAATCGCATTCTACCGGGAACAAGGCTATCTCGTGCTGCCGGACGCGATCGACCGGGACAGGATCGCCGAATTCAGTCGCATCGTCGACGGCTGGACGGACCAGGCTAAGGGTGTACGGCAAAGCGACGATTTCTTCGACTTGGAGGATAGCCACAGTCCGGACGCGCCGCGGGTCCGCCGCTTCAAAAGCCCGGTTCGCAATCATGCGGCCTTCGACGCACTGGCCCGCGACCCGGCGGTGCTGGCGCTGATAGCGCCGCTTATCGGCGACGCGATCCGGCTGAGCCCACCGGACAACAAGATCAACATCAAGGCGCCAGCGTATGGCGC
>JAPPPC010000855.1 GCA_028817685.1 Rhodospirillaceae bacterium | reverse complement strand
GTATTGCGGCTGGTTTGCGCATCCAACACAACCGATGCAGCCCGAAAGATACCGAAGCGCTTCTCGCCGATATGTCGGACTATGTGACCCGCGCAGGCGACGGCGTTCCGGTCGAAGGCCCGACGGAGAAATGGACCGGGGACGCCGATTTCGCGGCCGACGCGCCGAAGGAAAATACGACATCGATGTCGATCGCCGACGCGGAAGGCAACATGATCTGCCTGACGCAGAGCCTGGGCTCCGCCTACGGGTCCGGTGTGATGGTTCCCGGCACCGGGGTGATCCTGAACAATTTCCTGAACTGGACGGACCTTAATCCGGACTCGCCGAACGCCTTGCAGCCGGGCCAGCGCATGGCCATGTGCCTGGCGCCATCGATTTCGACCCGCGACGGTAAAGCAGTCCTGGCGCTTGGCACGCCCGGCAGTTACGGCATCCTGCAGACCCAGGTCCAGGCGATGGTCGGACATGTGGATTTCGGTCTGGACATTCAGGCGGCGATCGAGATGCCGCGGGCCCGCCTCTGGGACGGCAGACAGATTTACCTGGAAAGAAGGGTGCCGCATTCGGTCTGCGTCGAACTTTCAGCCCGCGGTCATGCCGTCTCGTTGTTGCCGGACTATTCCTGGCGAACGGGCGGCATGCAGGCGGTCGCGCGCGATCCGGACAGCGGTGCATTGGCGGGCGCCGCCGACAGCCGGCGTGACGGCGCCGCGATACCGGCATAGGGCGCTTCAATATGGATAAGTACTTCTCCACCGACTATGCCGAAGCCCGCGGTAAGTTTCTCGCTGCGGCTGCGAGCGCCAACGTTCCGATGTGGCAGTTCGACCATCCGCTGACCGGACCGAACGGCGAGGCAATCGGTACCGATATTGTTTGGCTCGGCGCGAGAGACGCCCGGAATATCGTCGTCGCTGGTTCGGCCACGCACGGTGTCGAGGGGTTTTGCGGCTCCGGTTGCCAGACCGGCTTCCTGACCGAGAACTGGGAAAGCCGGCTCGACGCCGGAACGGCTCTCCTTCTGGTACACGCCAATAACCCGCACGGCTTCGCTCATCAGCGTCGGGTCAACGAGGACAATATCGACCTCAATCGCAATTTCATCGATTTCGAGGCGGGACCGCCGGACAGTCCGGGCTATGCCGAGCTTCATCCGGCCCTGGTGCCGGACGCATGGGACGGGCCGGCCCGTAAAACGGCGGATGCGGCGATTGAAGCCTACAAGGCGCGCGAAGGGTTACCGGCCTTCCAGCAGGTCACGTCGCGCGGCCAATACACCTTCCCCGACGGGCTGTTCTATGGCGGCACAGGGCCAAGCTGGTCACGTCGCACAATCGAAGGGTTCGCTCGCGAGCATCTTGCCCAGGCAGAACGAATCGCAGTGGTCGACTTCCACACGGGACTAGGCCCGCGCGGCTATGGCGAGATTATCGGCCGCGGCGCCCCCGGCGACCCGCAATATGAGCGCACCATCGCCTGGTACGGTCCGGACGTGAAGAGCGCCGCCGTCGGCAACTCCGCCTCGGTGCGCCTCAGCGGGACCATCGATTTCGGCTACCGCCGCGCCTGCCCCGACGCGGAACAGACCGCGATAACCTTGGAGTTCGGCACTTTGCCGCTGGAAGAAGTCCACGAAGCGATCCGCGCCGACAATTGGCTCTACGCGAAAGGCGGGGCGGAAGCGTCACCGCACTTCAAGGCGATCAAGGCGCAGACACGCGCGGCCTTCTATGGTGAGGACAGTCAGTGGAAAGCCGATATCTGGGCCCGCGGTCAGGAAATCGTCGAACAGGCGCTGGCCGGCGTTTCCGCCTGACCAGCGGCTATCTCTCAGAGAACGCCTGGAACAGGGCCACGTACACCGGCGTCGTCAGGTAGCGCAGCAGACTCTGCGAGCCCGTCGTGATGTCCGCTTGGACGATCATGCCGGGGACGACCTTATGCTGGGCGTCCTTGGTTTCGATGTAGTCCTGCGCCAGTTTGATCCGGCCCTTGAAATAGCTGCGACCTTTCTCGTCGGTGAACGTCGTCGGCGAGATGTTGGTCAGGGTGCCCTTCACATTGCCGTAGCGCCGTTGATCGAAACCGCTCACGGTCACGTTGGCTTCCTGCCCAACGGCGATGTGACCGATGTCCTGCGGTTCGATTTCCGTTTCGACAACAACCTGCTCGTCCAGCGGCACGATCGTCATCAGGACCTGCGCCGGTTCTACCACCGCGCCGGGCGTGTTGACCTGCAACCCATGCACGACACCGGCGACCGGTGCGGTGATTTCGAGGCGATTGACCCGGTCGTCGAGCCGGGCCAGGTTTTCCCGCACCTCGGCGCGTTCGGCCATCACGTTGCTCAAATCTTCCAGCGCCTTGCCCCGCTCGGTCACTTCGAGTTCCGCCAGCTCGTTCTTGGCCTCCTGAATGGCGGCGCGCGCCTGATCCATCGACACTCGCGCTTCCGCCATGGCGCCCTGCACCCGGGACTGCTCAAGCTGCGTGTTTATCAGATTGATGCGCGACCCATGACCGGACTTGAACAGCTTCTGGCGCATGCCGACCGATTCATTCACCAGCTTTTGCTGTTCTTTCAAGCTGACGAGCTGCTCCTTGAAGATTTCCACCGACTTCTGGCGCTGACGAATCCGACTCCCCAGCACCGCTTTTTGGCCGGCGATCCGCTCGCGTGTCGCGCGCAGGATGAACTGCCCTTCCGCTACCTGATCGGTGAGCTTGTCTGCCAGATCTCCGAATTCCGGCTCACCGCCGTCGATGAAGGCGCGCAGTCGGATTTCCTTGATGCGCAGCGAACCGTCACGGGCGCGTATCTGTTCCAATTCCGCGGTCCGCAGCGTCTCGTCGAACTGCATCAGCACATCGCCGGCTTTCACCAGATCGCCGTTGCGAACCCGGATTTCGCGCACGATACCGCCCTCGAGATGCTGCACGACGCGCTCATACCCGGTTGGTGTGACCTTGCCAATGGTCTTGGCCACAGACGTGATCTCCACCATGTGCGACCAATAGACCGCGCCCGCGATCAGAGCGATCACCAGCAGGCCCGCCATGATGGCAAAACGCGAAGGGCCGACCTCTTCCAGGATCGCTTCGCGGGAGAGATATTTCATCTGCGCGCGCGATATCTTGCGGGAAACGGGTGCCGGCTCCGGCGTACCCTTCGCGTTCTCGTCGCTCATGCTTGCCTCCTCAATTCGCCCGCCCAGCGGCGCTGAGCGAAACCATATCGATGCGCTCCAGGACGGCTTCGGCCGGCCCGAAATACGTCACCTGTCCGTTCTCCAAAACCAGCAGCTTGTCGCAGATCCGCATGTGGCTGGGCCGCTGGGTAATCATGATCGTCGTCGTGCGGCCGCGCAGCAGCTCGAACGCCCGTAACAAGGCGCGTTCGTCCTCATCATCCAGCGCACTCGCCGGTTCGTCCAGGACCACGACCGGCGCGTTGCGCAAATAGGCCCGAGCCAATGCCAGCTGGCGCAGAAAACCTTGCGGGACATGCGCTTCCAGACCGTCGCGGAACCGGGTGTCGAAACCGTAGGGCAATGCCTCGATCTTGTGCAGAACGCCGGCCAACCGGCACGCGGCCTTGACCTCGTCGAACGAAGCGGTGGGATTCGACAGGATCAGGTTCTCGTATAGCGACCCCGGAAACGCGTGATTGCTTTGCGGAACGTAGGCGAGCGTCTGGCGCAATGTGATCGGACGCAATTGCCTGATATCGATCCCATCCAAGGTCACCGCCCCGGCCTGCGGATGGTAGAAGCCGAGCGTCAGCTTGCCCAAGGTCGATTTACCCGATCCGCTGCGGCCGACGACGCCCACGATTTCGCCCGGCTCGGCCACGAAACTGACACCCAATAGGGCCGGATCCGAACCGGCGCCATAGCGCATGCTGACGCGGTTGAACGCGAGCCGCCCTTCGAATTCGATCGACGCCGACGGCGCGTCGCCCGGCTCCTGTTCGCGCGTATAGCCAAGAAGCGTTTCGAGCTGCCGGATGCTTTGGCGCAACTGCTCGATCTTCGCCGAGGCCCCGAAGAGGGATTGCATGGGCTGCAGGACACGCCAGACCAGCATCATGATCGCGATCAGCGCACCCATTGTCATCACGCCGTCGATGGCCAGGAAGACGCCGACCGCCAAGGTACTGGCGCCGGCGATCGTCACCAGCGTCTGCGAAATGTTCTGCGAGTGCTGGAACAGGCGCGAGACGTTGTAGTTGGACCAGGCGGCGTCGGCGGAGATGTTGCGGAACCGCTCCATCCACGTGTCTTCCGCCCCTTGCTGTTTGACGGACCGCATCCACCACATCAGCTCGACAAGAAACCCGAACCGTTCGGACCTTGCCTGGCCCGATTGGGTGGTCAGTACGCTCGACTCGGCGAATACGATGCGTCCCAAAATCAAATAGGCCAGAGCCAAGACGATCGGCACCAGGACGATCCAGCCGCCCAATGCGATGATGACGCCAAAAGAGATCAGCACGAATGGCAGGTCCATCAGCAGGGTTGGCAGGCCGCCGGTCACCGCGTCACGGAACGCCTCGAACTCTCGGATGCGGGTCACCTGCCCGCCAACGGGTGCGCGCTCGGTAAAGCCGGGCGCCAAATGGAGCACTTGTTCCAGAACACTGCTGGCAACCACATAATCGACACGCGCGCCCATATAGGCCTGCGCCCGGGCCCGCAAAATTCGGAACAGCAGCTCGAACAACGCTGCCCCGCCAACGCCGGCAATCAGATAGGGCAGCATCTCCATCGAGCTTTTGCCGATGATCTGATCGTAGATGACCATGATCGAAAGCGGGACGGCGAGCGACAGGATGTTGATCAGGAACGTCACGAAAAGAAGCCCGGCCAGGGTGCCGCGGAACTGCATCAGCGTATCGCGCAGCCAGGATGAGGCCCGGTTCCGCTGTTCCGAGGGTTTCGCCAGGGGTTCGATGATATAGAACGTCCCGTCCGGCAGCCCGTTACGGCGCTCCGTGTGCGTCAAGTCGGAGCCATCGCATGTGATCAGCTTGTCGCCTTCGCGGCCGACCACGGTCCAGGGACGTCCGATGCGCGAAACGAAAAGACAGGGACATAGCCGCCCGGCCAGCGCGCGCGCCTTTACTTTCAGGGGAACCGCTTTCAGCCCCAGCCGCGCCAGGATGTCCCGAATATCTTCGATCGTCAGGTCCGGCGTCTCTTCCGGAAACGCTTCGACGACCTGCCGCGGACTGCCCTGCCAGCCGAGCGCGGCGAGCAGACGCAGCAGGCAGACAACGATCTTGTCCGGATCGTCTCCGTAGCGGTTTTGCACTGCTTCGAGCCATTTAAACTGTAGATCGGCTGGCGAGGCCTGAACGAGATTGATCCCACTCATCCTGCCGCCTCCGTGGTTTCCGCGGCCGCAGCACTACCGTTCGGCTCCGCGCTTTGCCGTATCGAAGCGACCCGGCCCTGATCCAGATTGATCTCGATATCGGCCAGCCGGATAAGAGAAGGTCGGCTGGTCACCAAAATGATCGTCGTGCTGCCATGCAGTTTTTCGAAGAGCTCACGCAGCTTCTGGTCGACGTTCATATCAAGGGCACTATTCGCCTCGTCGAACAACAGAAGCCGCGGCGAATCGCCAAACGCCCGGACCAGCGATATCAGTTGTTTGATGCTGCCCGCCAGACTGTCGGATGCGGTATCTCCAACCGTTGTTTGCAACCCGCCCGGCATGCGGGCGATCACTTCGTCCAGGCCGAGATCGTGCGCCACGCGCAGAGCCGATGGAAGCGACTCCCGCCCCTGAAACTTGGTCAGATTATCGAGAACCGTACCGCGGAACAGAACGGTGCTTTGCCGGGCGAAGCCCGTCTTTTTCCGGAATTCGTGCATGTCGATTTCATCGCTGTCGATGCCATCGATTAGCAGTTCGCCGCTATCGGGCCGCGCCAGGCCAGCGATCAGATCCAACAGGATCGATTGCCCGCTGCCGGCCGCCCCCGTGACCGCGACAAGGGCGCCTGCCGGAATACGCAGCGAAACATCGTCCAGTACCGGCGCGCCGCGCTGGCCACGGTCGATGGTCACGTTTCGCAGCTCGATGCCGAGTTCCAGATCCGGTACCACCGCGGTCCCTTGCTCCGGCCGGTATTCCTGCGGCAGCGCCATCAGCGCATCCAGTCTTTCTTCCGACAGTTTGAGGTTCCGCGCCTGTATCCACACACCGATCATGCGAATAAGCGGCTGCACCGCCCGACCGGCCAGCAGGGTCGACGCGATCAACGTGCCGCCGGTCATCGTGCCCTGGACGACGAAAACGCTCCCCGCCGCGGCGACGGCGAACATCGCCAGATTGCCGAAAGTCGCGCCAAGCGCGTTGCCGATCGCCGTCAACCGCGCCACATCGTGAACCGCAGTGGAGAGCGGCCGCAAATAGGCCTGATAGCGACGCAGAATCTGCGCCTCGAGACCCAACCCCTTTACCGAGTGGATACCCGACAGGATCTGAAAGATGAAATTGTAGCGCTGATCGTCCAGGGACGCGCGGCGGCGAACCGCGCGGTCCAGCGACGTGCCGATGAAGAGTGCCAGAAACCCGGCCAGGACGACCACGGCCACCGGCGCGAACACGATCGGACCACCGATGATCGCGATCAATCCCAGAAAGATGAACACGAACGGAAGATCGGAAATCGCCAGCAGACCGTTGCCGGAATGAAAGTCTCTCAGGGGTTCGATCGCCGATATCCGGTCCAGATGGGTTCCCGCTGGGACGCCCTCGAACGCCTCGATCTCGGTCTTGAGCAGCCGGTCCACCGCGCGGCGCGACGTCGCATGTTCGAAACGCGCCGCCGCCCAGGCGATAATATAGCCACGCACCGCGCGAAGTATTGCTTCGAGAACGACGACCGCGGCCAACCCAAGAACCAAAAACGCGAAAGTATCCGTCGCATTACCCGGAACAATACGGTCATAGACCTGCAATATTACCAATGGTAGCGCCAGTGTCAGAACGTTTAACGCGACCGATGTGAGCAATACGTCCGACCGGTTGAACGTGACCCGAAACAAAGATCTCAAGAAGCTGTGCTGCTGCGCCATTTCCGCTTAATGCCTTAAAACCATGTACGAAACTTTAAGCATTCTGCAATCCAAACACCTTAATATTTCGCCGCCTGTGAGCACGATCATAGGCGCGGAAGAGGCAATAGCATTAACCCTAAACGAAAACGTCATCTATTTGGGCGATGTATTTTCGTAAAATTTACATATAATTTTATCTATCTGGGTCGGGCAACGAATTTCTCGACCTTTTTCGAACGCGATAACCGTGGGTGATACTGCGGATGACGAGGGTACCGAGATGGCCGTGAATACGAACTCCACCTCCGATAATGGCATGATCGAACTGTTCGATCTGCAGGATATCGAGAGCCAGCGCCTCGCCGGACAAACGCCGCGCCTAACCCCGCAGGCGCAAGTCATTCAACGCACCGACCTGACCCATCCCAATATTCAGATGGGCAATACGACGGATGAGCCCACTGCGGAGAACCGCGGCGCGGACCGGTCCGCCCAGATTTCGGATACCGGAGAGACCGGGCGCGTCTTCGAAATTCGCATCGCCCCGGAAACAGTCGCCGAAATTCAAGCGTCGGGTACGAGCGCCTTCGTACCGGTCCGCTTGGACACCATCATCACCGCGGGGAACGAGGGCCGCGACGACACCGATCGTTCGGTGCGGTTCGAAGGCGTATCCTCGGGCACGGGTGCGGAAGACGCCGATGAAGGTGGAACGACGGACTCTCTGACAGCGGAAGAAGCGGCCGGCGAGTTCTTTATCTTGGTCACGCCGGAAACCGCGTCCGAATTGGTTGCGACCGTCACTCTCGAACCGGCTGCCGCCGAGCCCGAGACAACCGACGACGAAGACGATGATGACGATCTCGACGATGACGGCCTCGTCCTGATCTTCGATCCACCAGATCTCAGCGCCTCGGACACGACACTCGAGGTCGAGGCCGCTTCGGGTCAGGAAGACACCGCAATCGCCCTCGACATTGAAGCCGCCCTAACGGATCTCGATGGTTCGGAAACCCTATCAATCGAAATCGCCGGTTTGCCCACCGGCGCCACCCTGTCGGCGGGCACCGTCAACCCGGACGGCACGGTGACACTGACTCCGGAACAGCTTGACGGCCTCACCCTGACACCCCCCGCCAATAGCGACGCCGACTTCTCACTCGAAATCACCGCGACATCAACGGAAAGCGCGTCCGGCGCAACCTCATCGACGACACTGACACTCCCGGTGACCGTGACCGCGGATGCCGACACGCCCAGCATTTCGGTCGAAGCCGGAAGTGGTGCGGAAGACAGTGCGATCGCCTTGGATATTTCTTCCGCTCTAACCGACACCGACGGGTCCGAGACCC
>JAPPPC010000356.1 GCA_028817685.1 Rhodospirillaceae bacterium | reverse complement strand
ATCCTGGACCGCGACCATGAGGGACTCGACGACATCAAGCAGCGGATCATCGAGTTCCTGGCCGTCGGCGCCAACAAGGGCGAGATCGGCGGTTCCATCGTGCTGTTCGTCGGTCCGCCGGGGGTCGGCAAGACCTCGATCGGCCGTTCCATCGCCGAGGCGCTGGGCCGCGAATTCTTCCGCTTCAGCCTCGGCGGCATGCGCGACGAGGCGGAGATCAAGGGACATCGCCGGACCTATATCGGCGCCATGCCCGGCAAGTTCATCCAGGCGATCAAGGATTGCGGCGTCGCCAATCCGGTCATCATGCTGGACGAGATCGACAAGGTGGGCGCGTCCTACCAGGGCGATCCGGCCTCCGCGCTGCTGGAAGTGCTCGATCCGGAGCAGAACCAGTCCTTCCTGGACCATTATCTCGACCTGCCCTTCGATCTGTCGAAGGTGCTGTTCGTCTGCACGGCCAATCAGCTCGATACCATCCCCGGGCCGCTGCTCGACAGGATGGAGGTGATCCATCTGGCGGGCTACATCACGCGCGAGAAGGTGGCCATCGCCAAGAAACATCTGTGGAAACGCCAGCTCGACCGGGCCGGCGCGAAACCGAGCCAGATCAAACTATCGGACGCCGCGCTTCGTCAGGTCGTCGAGGGTTATGCGCGGGAGGCCGGCGTACGCAATCTGGAAAAACAGTTGGGCCGCATCGTGCGCAAGGGCGTGGTCGATCTACTGGGCGGGGCGAAGCCGCCGCTGCGGATCGGCGCGACCAACCTCGCCGACTATCTCGGCCCGCCGCGCTTCCGGCCGGAGCGGACGAGCCGCGGCACCGGCGTGGTGACCGGCCTCGCCTGGACCGCGATGGGTGGCGCCACCCTCGATGTGGAGGCGACCACGGTGCATGAGGACGGCAGCGGCTTCCGACTGACAGGCCAACTCGGCGATGTGATGAAGGAATCGGCGCAGATCGCCTACTCCTACGTCATGGCGAATTTGGACAGGTTGGAGGGGCCGGCGGGCTTCTTCAAGGACCGCTCGGTGCATGTCCACGTGCCGGAGGGCGCGACGCCGAAGGACGGCCCCAGTGCCGGTGTCACCATGGCGACCGCGTTGCTGTCGCTCGCCAAGGGCAAGCAGCTGGCACGCAAACTCGCCATGACCGGCGAACTGACCCTGACCGGCCGGGTGCTTCCGGTCGGCGGCATCCGCGAGAAGGTGATCGCAGCGCGGCGCATCGGCGTGCCGGAACTGGTCCTGCCGGAGGACAACCGGCGCGATTTCGAGGAACTGCCGGACTATCTGAAAGAAGGGCTGACGGTGCATTTCGCCAGCGAATATGGCGATGTCGCCGCGGTGGCCTTCACGAAGCCGGCGTCGGTGAAAAAGCCGAAGCGCAAAAAGAAGTAAGATCGAGCGGACCAGTCACACTTCCTGTCATCCCGGACAAGGCGCTTTGCGCCGCCGATCCGGGATCCAGAGACACGGTGAGCACTGCATCGGGGCTGGACCCCGGATCAGGTCCGGGGCGACATGACGGTGTTTGTAAGCGGTAGCGGCAGCTCGTCCCGACTCACGTATTCCACCAGGGCAGGTCGCTGAACGACCGCAGATCCGCCTCGTGCGTCCAGGTCGAGCGGTGCTGCTGGGCGATGTGATGGTAGGTGTCGGCGATCTTCTCCGGCAGCATCAGCCCGTCATGATCCATGCCGCGATTTTCGCGCAGTTCCTGATATTTCTCCGGGCCCAGCATCTTGCCGAGCGTGTCCGGCGCGTCGACGGCGCCGTCGATCAGGATGTGCGCGATGTGGATGTTCTTCGGGCTGAGTTCCGCGTTCAGGGTTTGGCACAGCATGCGCCGGCCGGCCATGGAGGCGGCGTGCGAATGCTGGCCCTTGTTGCCGCGCACGGCCGCCGTCGCCGAGGTCACCATGATGGTGCCGCCGCCGCGCTCCACCATCAGCGGGCACACGGTCGAGGCGACCCGGAACAGGCCGAAGGTCGCCAGCCGCCAGCCCATCTCGAAGGTCTTGTAGCTGGTTTCCTCCAGGGTCCGGTTGCCGACCTGGGAACCGAGATTGTAGATCACCACCTGGATCGGCCCGGTCTCCGCCTCGACGGCGGTGATGCGGTCCTCGATCGTGTCCGGCTGTACCGCGTTCAGCAGATAGCCGCTCGCCGACCCGCCATCCGCCTCGATATCGGCGACCAACCGATCCAGCCCATCCTGGTCGGTGCGGCGGCACAGCACGGCGTGATAGCCCTCGCGTGCGAACCGTTTGCCGACATTGCCGCCGATACCGGCGCCGGCGCCGATGACGAGACAGACTGGTTTCATGACATGTTCCTTTCGTTCCTTACAGGTCGAGATCGTCCAGGAAGCGGGAGATCACGATCTTCTGGACCTCGCTGGTCCCTTCGTAAATCTGATAGACGCGGACGTCGCGGTAAATCTTTTCCACCGGGTAGTCGTTCAGGAAGCCGGCGCCGCCATGGATCTGGATCGCCTCGGAAGCGACCCGCTCGGCCATTTCCGACGCGAACAGCTTGGCCATCGAAGCTTCGCGCGCGCAGGCCTCGCCGCGATCCTTCAATTGCGCGGCATGGACATAAAGCTGCCGCGCCGCCTCGATCTGCGTCGCCATCTCGGCCAGTTTGAAGCCGATCGCCTGATGGTCGATGATCGGCTTGCCGAACGTCTCGCGAGTTTGCGCATAGGCGTGGGCGGCCTTCAGTGCGGCCCGTGCCCCGCCGACCGCCTGCGCGGCCACGGCGATGCGGCCTTCCGACAGTTTGCTGAGCGCGATACGCAGCCCCGATCCCGGCTCGCCCAACACGTCGGAAGCGGGCACGCGCATGTCCTCGAACCGGACCTGACAGGTGTCGTTGGTGCGGTGGCCGAGCTTCGCCTCCTTGCGGATCACCTGATAGCCCGGATTGTCGGTCGGCGTGATGAAAGTCGTGATGCCGCGTTTGCCGGCGCTGGGATCGGTCACGGCGACGATCATTGCCAGTTCCGCTGTGGCGCCGCCCGTGATGAATGCCTTGTCGCCATTCAGGACGAAATGGTCTCCGTCCCGTTCCGCCCGCGTGCGGATCGCTGCCGCGTCGGAGCCGGTATGCGGTTCGGTCAGATGGATGCAGCCGAGCCAGTCTCCGCCGGTGAGCTTGCAGAGATAGTCACGTTTCTGCTGGTCGGTGCCGTTCTCCTCGATCGCGACGCCAACTGGCGAGTTGGTTGCCCCCATCATGTTGGAGATGCCGCCATCGGCCGCCGCGATCTCCTCGATCGCCAGGACGTAGGACAGGAAATCCGCGCCGCTGCCGCCATGTTCGGGCGCGACGGTAATACCCATCAGCCCGGCATCCGCCATCTTGCGGTACAGCGCGCGCGGCGTTTCCGCCGCCCGGTCCCAGTCGGCCGCATGCGGTGCAATTTCGCGCTCGGCGAAGCGCCGTGCGGTGTCGCGGATTTGCGCCTGGGTTTCCGTGAGCTGCACGGGTCTCCTAAACCTCTTCCACCGTGACTGGGAACAGCGGCGCCAGTTCGTCGACCTGCATCACGTGATAGACGCTGAAGCGGTAGGCGGGCCCGGTTAGAATTTCCGGTGGGGTGAAGGGGAAGGCCAGATTGCCGGCGGTCGAGAGACGGCCCGGGAAGCCGTAATGCAGGAAATACTGCTTGCAGGTCGTCAGGATTGCCTTGGTTTCCGCCGCCGTCGCGGCGATGCATTCGCCCATGATGAAGACCTCGTGCGGCGGATGCGCCGGCGGGGTCGGCCAAAGGGAGACACCGTCGCGGCCATAGACGCGGAAGCTGAGCTGGAAGTTCGGGCTGACCGTATCACCGAGCAGGTCGCGTACCGTCTGCTCCAGCGCCGGGGTGATGTCGTCCAGTGCGGCGATGAAGTTCGGATCGCAGGCGCCGGCGACCAGGATGCCGCGCTCGCCCACATAGGTCGCCCCTTCGAGCTTCACCGAAAGCTGCGCCGCGGTCTCCCAACGGGCGCCGCGGCCGCGCACCCGGTGATGGTCGATCGCTTCGAGCTCGATCTCGTTCAGGTGCAACGCGCCCTCCGGTTCGCGCACGGTAAAGGGATCCGCCTGTTCGTAGAGGCCGTGTGCGGCGACCGACAGGGGCGTGGCGTGCCGGTCCGGGTTCATGCTTTCCAGCACGAAGCTTTCGCCTTCCAGCGTGCCGAGCATCGCGTCGCGGCCGCCGGGCGTGCAGCTGATCGAGGTGCATTCGATGATCTTCGCCATATGCATGGCCGGGCCCATCGGATAGCCGAGCATGTGCGGGACCGAGGAAAAGACCGCGGTGTCGCAGGCGCGGCCGGCGATGATCACGTCGGCTTCCGCGTCGAGCGCACGCTTGAACGCTTCGGTGCCCATCTGGCCGACCAGATGCGCGGTCGCGTCCACCGCCGCGTCGTCGGGCACGTCCATCTCGCCCAGCTTCGTCATGCGGCCGTCTTTGGCAGCCTGCTTGACCATGTCCTTGGGGATATCGGCGGCGATCGAGGCGAGCCGGAATTTAAGCCCGTCTTCCTTGGCGATCTTGCGGACCATGGCCAGGGTCTTGTCGAGATGCGGTCGCGCGCCTGCGGTGCCCGCGGTGCCGATGAGGAGCGGCACGTCGAGACGCCGTGCGCCCTGCAGGACTTCGCGCAGATCGTGCTCGGTCATGGCGGGCGCGGTCGCCATCTCGCCGGCGCCCAGATAATAGGGGCCGGGATCGACCGACCCCATGTCGCAGCCGATGAAGTCCGGCTCCCGCGCCAGCCCTTCCTGCAGTGCCGCTTCGGGCAGGCCGTAGCCGAGCTGGCCGGACGCGGCGAGCGCCTTCAGGCATTTGCCGGTGACGTCGCCGCCGAACCGGTCGCGAAGTTTGCCGACGGCGCTCATAGCTCGACCCCCAACAGGAGCCGGTGCTGCTGCGTCCCGTAAACGTCCTTGTCGCCCGGATCGCCGGCGACGATGTTGCGGTCGAAGACCAGCTTGATCGCCAGCGCCTGCGGGAAGGGGATGACCCGGACCTTGTCTTGCCGCAGCCCGTAGAGCTGCGCCAGGCTGGCGGGCGACAGGCTCTGTGAGCCTGCGGCCGTGTCGTAACGCTCGCGGTCCTCGAACATGAGATCGATGGTGATCTGCAAGGGACCGGCATTCTTGCTGCGGATCACCTTGGCGACGTCGGTCAGTTTCATGGCGTCTCCTCTCCCCTGCGGAGTCATAACAGTTTCACCAAAGGCCCCGATAGTGGCGGCGGTGAGAATCATGCGAGGATGCGGGATGCGGATCGATAGGGGAACCTTGGTGCTGGTGGTTGGACCCAGCGGCGCCGGCAAGGACAGCGTGCTGAACGGTGCGCGGGCGGCGCTCGCGAGCGACAGCCGGTTTGTCTTCGTGCAGCGGACGATCACACGTGAGGCCGGTGCGGGCGGCGAGGACAATGCGGAAGTGACGCCGGAGGCGTTTGCCGCGGCCAAGGCGGCCGGGGCATTCGCCCTGTCCTGGCGCGCCCATGATCTTGACTACGGGATACCCGCGACGATCGAGGATGATCTGCGCGCGCAACGCTGCGTGATCGCCAACGTGTCACGCTCGGTGATCGTGCCGGCCCGGGAACGGTACAGAGGTCTGCGCGTGGTCAACATTACGGCGCCGGTCGCGGTGCTTGCCCAGCGCATCGCGCAGCGCGGGCGCGAAGATGCGGCCGCCATCGAAAAGCGGCTGGCCCGGGCGGCCTACGCGCTGCCTTCGGGCGACGACATCGTGCATCTGGAGAATACGGGGACCGTGCAAGCTGCGGTCGACCGCTTCACGACGGTATTGCGTAGTCTGATCTAGCGCAGGGCTGATTCCACGTAGCCGCGGAAATGTTCCAGCGGCGGGGTCACGGCGTTCACGTCCTTGGCTTCCTCGTCCCAACGGCGCAGTTGCACCCCGTCCTCGGCGTGAGGTTGCTTGATAAAAGCGGCCGCCGCCTCGGCATCGAAAGGGCCGCCCTGGACTTCCAGGCTCCGTACCGAGCCCTTCGACAGCCGGCCGAAATAGTCGGCTTCGGTCGCGGTCAGATAGCGTTTCGCGGGCACGTGATGGCGCACCGGGGCGCAGACATCCTCACCGAACCATTGCGCTAGGAAGGCCGCGCCGGAATTCTCGTGATACGCATCTTCCTTGCGTTTGATCGCCGCCCGGGCGTCCGCATTTATCAGATGGCCGATATCGTGCAGCAACGCCGCCGTGATCATCGCCGCGCCGGCACCCGCATGCTCCGCCTGCGCCGCGCATTGCAACGCGTGCTGCAGCTGGGTCACCGACTCGCCGTCATCGTAATTTTTATCGCCCTTCGCCGTGAGAATGCCAAAGAGTTCGTCTACTGCGTTCATCGTTCCAACCGGTTTGTCCCAGAGACTCGTACAGTATGGCCTGTTGATGACACTAGCATGACACGGGGGTCCCTCGACAGATTTGGTGCTGACCGATGCGATATGCGACAACTTGGGCATCTCAAAACGCGAAGAATAAATGGAGACAACATGACTGAATCGGTCGCACGCGGCGTCGGATGGAGGCGCCGCCCATGAGCATGATCCGTGTCGACAGAGAGGGGGCGATCAGGACGGTCACCCTGACCCGCCCGGCGAAGCGCAACGCGATGAATCTGGAAATGCTCGCGGCGCTGGAGGAAGCCTTCTCCGAAACGCCGGCCAAGGAAGAGCGGGTCATCGTGCTGCGTGCCGAGGGGCCGGTTTTCTGCGCCGGTATCGATCTGGCGGAACGGCAACGCAAGCCAGCCCAGCCCGGTGTCAGCCCCGTCGAGGGCATGCTGGACGCGATGGAGCACTGCCCGCTGCCGATCGTCGGCGTCGTGCAGGGCGCGGCAATCGCCGGCGGCAACGAGCTGGCGCTGCATTGCGACTTCGTCGTGGCCTCCACCAAGGCACGCTTCGGCATGTCGCTGTCGCAGATCGGCCTGGCGCCGACCTGGTTCCTGGCCAAGAAGCTGGTCGAGGTTTGCGGCCCGGTGGCGAGCCGCGAGATCCTGCTGCTCGGCGACCCGTTGCCCGCGCAGCGCATGTACGATCTCGGTGTGATTACCCGCATCGCCGAACCCGATGAATTGGAGGACGCGGCGCAGAAGATCATCCAGCGCCTGGCGGCCAACGCGCCGCTGTCGCTGAAGGCGATGAAGGCGCTGCTGGTGCGTGAAATGCAGTTCCGCGACGATATCGACCACGCCGACGTGGACAAGCTGATCGAAGAGGCGCGCAACAGCGCCGACGCAAAAGAAGGCATCGCCGCCAAGCTGGAGAAACGCCTGCCCAACTTCGTCGGGGAATAAAGATGCCGGTCCGACTCGACAAACCGTGGCAGCCGCTGAACGAGGAAGCCATCTCCCTGATCGCCGGCCATCTCGGCGTCTATCAGCTCGCCGATGCGTCCGACGAGATCGTCTATATCGGCGTCGCCGACGCGCGCAGCCTGTTCGGTCTCAAGGGCGAGTTGAAGAAGGCGATGGCGGACCCGCCGGCCGGCGCGACCCAATTCCGGGTCGAGGTCAACATGGCCTACCGCACGCGTCACTTCGAATTGCTGCAGGCCTATTGGAGCGACCATGCCGCGCTGCCGAAGGCCAACACCGACGTGGACACGCGCAGTCTGGGTCAATTGCGGCCGGGCTGAGCTTGCGCCCAGCCGAACGATGGATAGGAACGTAAAGGAAGGAACAGGCGATGGATCTCGCCCTCACTGACGAACAAAGAATGATCGTGGACATGGTGCGCCGCTTCGTGCGCGAGGAAATCCAGCCGCTCGAAGAGACGCTCGATCCGGATGCGGACGAAGTCTCGCCGGAGCAGCTCGAAGCGCTGTCCGCGAAGGTCAAGGAGATGGGGCTCTACGGTCTCGACACGCCGCCGGAATATGGCGGGCCGGAGATCGATCTGGTGACTCGCTGCCTGATTGCGATCGAATGCAGCCAGCACCGCGCGGGCCTTTACGCACCCTGTTACTACGCCTTCGGCGGTGCGCGACAGGCGCAGCTCTTTGAGGCGACGGACGCGCAGAAGGAAAAGTATCTCTATCCGATGCTGGAAGGGAAGAAGCGGGTCTTCTTCGGCCTGTCCGAGCCCTCCGGCGGCAGCGATCCGGGCCGCGCGATCCAGACCCGGGCCGTGCGCGATGGCGACCATTGGGTGCTGAACGGCACCAAATTATGGATCAGCGGCGCCGACCGGGCCGATTACGGTCTGCTGTTCGCCCGCACCGGCGGGCCGGGCCGGGCCGGGGTCACCGCCTTCATCGTCGAGACGGCTTGGGAAGGCTTCAATGTGCGCCGCGTCGTGCACACCTTGCGGTCGGCGAAATACGCGACGGAGATCCAGCTCGAGGATCTGCGCGTACCGCACGAGAACATCCTAGGCGAAGAGGGT
>JAPPPC010000877.1 GCA_028817685.1 Rhodospirillaceae bacterium | reverse complement strand
CCTCCGGCGGCACCGCCTCGACCTCCATGCCGATCGCGCCGGCCTCCTCGATCGCCTTGGCGTTGTCGACGATCTTCAGCGCGTCCTCGGCGGTGCGGCCCTGCAGCTTGAAGCCGCCATAGGAATTGACGAAATGCGGGCACATGCCGACATGGCTCATGACCGGCACGCCGGCATCGGCGATCGCCTTGATGATGTCGAACTTCTCGCGCCCGCCCTGCATCTTGACGATTTCCGCCTCGCCTTCCTTCATCATGCGCAGCGCGTTGTGTACGCCGATTTCCGGCGTCGGGTAGGAGCCGAAGGGCATCGCGGTAATGGTGAGCGTATTGGGCGCGCCGCGGCGCACCGCCTTGGTGTGCTCGATCATCATATCGACGGTCATCGGCAGGGTCGTCGGGTGGCCATAGAGGGTCATGCCCAGGGAATCGCCGATGCCGATGAAATCCACGCCGGCACGTTCCGCCCATTGCGCCATCAGAAAGTCCGGCGCGGCGACCATGACCACCCGCTCGCCGGTGCGCTTGCGCTCCCGCAGGTCGGGCACGGTCAGTTTCTTTTTCTGTTCGGACATCATCCGGCTCCTATTCGGCGGCGCGCAGGTTGGCGTCTTCTTCCTGCTGCAACGCGAAGATCGAGGTGTAACCCGCCGACCAGTCCGGCGGCATCTTGCAGGTCTCCTGGTCGAACTGCGCCCAGCGTGCGCGGCGGCCGCGCACGATCGTCTCGTTCTGCGGACAGGCGGACCCCGGATAGGGCGTCAGCGAATAGGCATCCGCAGAGGCGTAGGCGTTGATGAAGAGCGGGCGCATGCGCGGCGAATTGTTCGGCATCGAGCCGTGCACGGTGCGCACATGATGGACCGTGATGGTGCCCGCCTTGCCGGCCATGTATTCGGCCGTGTCCAGCGGCAGAGACGCTTCGTCCGCGGCGGACAGCGCGCCGGTCCACTCGTCCTTGTCGTTGAAATGGTCGTAAATCGGCCCCTTGTGGCTGCCCGGGATCGCGCCCAGCGGCCCCATCGCGTCATCGACATCGGCCATGTAGAGCCCGATCGCCAACACCGAGCCGTTGCTATGCGGGTAGAAGGGAAAATCCTGGTGCCACTTCACCTCTTCGCCGCCATCGGACCATTTGAAGTTCAGCTTGGAGTGATGGAATTTGAGGTCGGGGCCCAGCAGATCCTCGGCGACATCGACGATCGGCCCGCGGCTGCCGAATTCCCAATAGGTCTCATGGTGCGACGCCGGCCAAGTCAGGCGGCGCAGGCGCGGATTGTCGGCGCTGTGGTCCGGTTCCAGATCGAACTTGTCGTCCGATTTCTCAAGGCCTTTGCTTTCCTCGACGAACGCGTCGGTCACCGCCCACAGCCGGTCGAGCCAGCTTTTGTCGACGAACCCCTCCAGGGACAGGTAGCCATCGCGGAAATAGGCTTCGCGCTGGGCCTGGGTCAGAACCTTGGGTTCATGGGAAAGGATCGCATCGGGTGTCACGGCAAACCTCCATCGTCGAAACGGGTTTCGGAACGTGATTTTGAGCTTGCACATTTTGTTCCAAATGGAACTAAATGTCTTGTGAATTCTTCACGCGAGGGTACGGATACGATCATGCCTGAAGACCCACACGACCCGGCTCCCCAACTTCCATCATCAGCCGAACTGACCGCCCTGTTCGACTTGGCAGAGAACCGCCACCTGTACCGCTTGTCCTATATCGCGAACGCTCTGGTCCTGCCGGTCTATGACGGCATCAAACGCGATTTCGGCCTGTCGCGCGGCGAGTATCTTTTGCTGTTCTGCCTGTCGCACATGCCGGTCCTGACCGCACGTGACGTGGCGGAAATGACCAAACGGCCGCGCAACTCGATTTCCCGCGCGGTGCATCGCATGCTCGATGAAGGCTATATCGACCGGGTGCCGGATCCGGAGGACGGCCGTCAGGCGCGCCTATCGATCACCGCGAAGGGACGCGCCCTGCACGAACGGATCATCGGCCGGTTCGTTGACCGGGAAGACAAAGTATTCGGTGTTCTCGACGATACGGAGATGACAGCGTTGGACGCGATTCTGCAGAAACTGGCCCGCCATGTGGCGGCATCGGCGGCTTAGTCCGCCGCGAGCGTTTCGTCCTCTTCCTGCTGCGCGGCGAAGATCGAGCTGTAGCCCGCCGAGAAATCGGGCGGCAGCAGGCAGGGCTCCGAGGCGTATTCGACCCAGCGGGCCTCCTTGCCGCGCACGATGTGATTGATCTTCGGACCGGGATAGGGATGCGCGCTGATGGTCAGCGCGTCCGCCGCCGCATAGGCGTTGATCAGGAGGTTCCGGCTGCGCGGCGAGCTGTTCGGCACGGACCCATGCACCGTCCGGCAATGATGCACCGTCACCGAACCGGCCGGTCCCTTCAGCCAGACGACATCGTCGAAATTCACCCGTCCGAAATCCTTATCGTCAAGCGCGCCGACCCATTGATCCTTGTCGTTGTAATGATTGTAGATCTCGCCCTTGTGGCTGCCGGGAATGACGCCCATCGGACCCATCTCGTCATCCACATCGTCGAGATAGATCCCGATCGCCAGGACTCCGTAATTGGTATGCGGATAGAACGGGATGTCCTGATGCCACTTCACCTCTTCGCCGCCGTCCGACCATTTGAAGTTCAGCTTGGAGTGATGAACCTTGACGTTCGGCCCCAGGAGATCTTCGGCGACGTCGGTGATCGGGCTGTTGCTGGTGAACTCCCAATAGGTCGGGTGCTGCCGGTAAGGCATGTTGAGCCGCCGGATGCGCGGCGCGTCCGCGGTATGGTCCGGTTCCAGATCGAACATGTCGTTCGAGACGGCGCAGGCGCGCGACTTATCGACAAAGGACTGCGTGACGTCCTGCAGTTCCTTCAGCAGATCGCCGGAAATGAAGCTCTCGAGCAGCAGGTACCCGTTTTCGAAATAGAATTCCCGCTGTTCTTGGCTCAGCGCCTTGGGCGCCTCGGCCAACACCTGTTCCATCTTCATGGCAAACCTCCTGGTCCCGGTGAACCGGCCGGTAATGTGCCACCGAGTGGTGGCGAAAGGCAATCGCGAGTCTTGTATGTGTATCGCGACAATCCTTTGACGGCCCGCCCTTCCGACGGCAGGGTATCGGCATGGCCAAGAAAAACCTCACACCCTTCGAACGCGCCTGCAAGCAGCCGCTCATGCTGGGGCTGTTCATGCCGCATCAGGAGGGCGCCTGGAGCCCGTCAAAGGCGCCGCGCAAGACCTCCTGGGATTTCGACTACAACGCCAAATGCGCCCGCAAGGCCGACCGGCTGGGATTCGACATCGTCTTCGCGCTGGCGCAATGGCTCGGCAAAGGCGGCTATGGCGGCGACATCAAGTTTCGCGAGAACGCCATCGACCCGTTCATTACCTCGGCCGGCCTGGCGCCGATCACCAAGAACGTCCTGCTGATCGCGACCGTGCATATCCTCTATGGCTGGCATCCGCTGCATCTGGCGAAGTACGGCGCCGTCATCGACCATATGAGCGGCGGCCGCTGGGGCCTCAATGTGGTCACCGGCTACAAGGAGAGCGAGTTCCGCATGTTCGGTCTCGACCCGATACCGCATGACGAGCGCTACGCCATGGCGTCGGAATTCACGACGATCATGCAGCGCCTGTGGTCGGAGGATGAGGAACTCACCTTCAAGGGTAAATACTGGCGCACCAACGACGCCTTCGTCGCGCCGAAGCCGGAGAACGGCTCCGTCGTCATGGTCAATGCGGGCTCCTCCCCCGCCGGAATCGACTACGCCACCACCCATTCCGACATCATCTTCGTCACCAGCCCCGGCGGCGCCGATCCCGCGGCGGCGGTCAAGACCTTGCGGCCGCACACCAAGAAAATCCGCCAGGCCGCTCGGGCCAAGAAGCGCAAGATCAAGATCATGATCAACCCGCACGTGATCTGCCGCGAGACCGAGGAAGAGGCCTGGAAGCAGTATCACCGCATCCTCGACATGCGCGACGAGGTCGCGACCGACAATTTCGTCGCCACCTTCATGGGCGGCGATCAGTCCTCCTGGCGCGGCCACTCCAAGGCGAACTGGGCGGTCGGCGGCAACGTCCATCTGGTCGGCACGCCGGAACAGATTGTCGAGTGGTTCGCGAAGCTAAAGCGCGCCGGCTGCGACGGCATGCAGGTGAACTTCTACGACTTCCTGCCGGACCTCGATTTCTTCGGCAAACGGGTCATGCCGCTGCTGCGCGAGGCGGGGCTGCGGATCGACGTCGCCTGACGGCGTTTCCCCTCAGGCCGCGTCGGACACCGGGGCGCGGCCCAGCGCCCAGTCCGCGTACCAGTCCTTGAACAAGGCCAGTTGGTCCGCCGCATAGGCCTTCTGGCTGTCGGTCAGCGCATCCGTCGCGTTGAAATGCCGCTCATAGGCCAGGTCACCCTCCAGCAGCATCAGATATTTGTAGTAGAGCACCAGGTCGGCGCCCTCGTCGAAGGAGGACAGGACCGACAGCGCCCGATCCAGGATCTGGGCGTCCTCGCGCGCCGTCGCATTGCCCAGCGCCGCGCGCTTGCACAGGGTGACGAGATGCAGCACCTCGCGCGGCAGCACATTGCCGATGCCGGTGATCGCGCCGCGCGCACCGCAATTGACGTAACCGTGGAAGACGTTGGTATCGACCCCGACCATCAGGATCAACGAGTCGTCGCCGCTGGTGATGTATTCCGCGGCGTAGCGCAACGCCGCCGCCCCGCCGAACTCCTTGAAGCCGACCAGGTTCGAATGCGCGCGCCGCAGCTCGAAGAACAGATCGGCCTTGGTCTCGAACCCGTAATAAGGGCTGTTGTAAATCACCGCCGGCAGATCGTCGCCGGCCTCGAGGATCGCCTCGAAATGCGCCTTCTGCGCCGCCAGCGAGGTGCCCCGCGACAGCACGCGCGGAATGACCATAAGCCCCTTGGCGCCGACCCGCTTGGCATGTGCGGCATGGTCGACCGCGCGCGCCGGGCTTTGTGCGCCGGTCCCGACGATGACCGGGATGCCCGCCTCGACCAGTCGCTCGACACCGGTTTGCCGCTGCGCGTCGGTCAGCAGCGGCCAGTCGCCCATCGAGCCGCAATAAACCACCGCCGACATGCCGGCATCGATCAGCTCCTCCCCTTTCCGAATCAACGCCGCGAAGTCCGGCTCGCGGTTCGTATCGCACGGGGTCATCAGCGCGGGGATACAGCCGTTGAAAATCGTCTCAGTCATGTCGGTTCACCTTCGGTCTGGGATTACGGATCGGCCGGTCGCCGTCGCCGGCGCACCGTATCGCGGAAGGTGACGATGTTTTTCGGTTTTGCCTTGTCCGATTTTCGGGCAAAGAGTGGCAAAACTGCACAAAATGGCGCGATGCCTTTGCCGCACGATATCACCACCGCGTTTTTCGACGGCCTCGACGGCCCCTTCACGGGTGAAGCGCTGTTCGATGAAATCGATGACACCGTCTACTTCCTGAAGGACCGCGACGGCCGCTACGCCGTCGTCAACCGGACCTTGGTCGAACGCTGCGGCCTCCGCGTGAAGGCCGATCTCGTCGGCCGGTCGCCCGCCGAACTATTTCCCGAGCCGATCGGTACCCAGTTCGCCGAGCAGGACCGTCAGGTCATCGAGACCGGCCGCGCCATCAGCGCCAAGCTCGAACTGCATCTCTATCCCGGTGGCGGCCAGGGTTGGTGCCTGACCTGGAAGGCGCCGTTGCGGAATCGCCAGCAAGAGATCGTTGGGCTTATGGGAATATCGCGCGACCTGCGCGGTCTCGACCCGTCGGCAACCTCCGCGTCAGCGCTCGCCACCGCCCTCGATCATGTCGAGCGGCATCTCGACGGACCGATCCGCGTGCCCGACCTGGCACGACGCACCGGCCTGTCGCCCTACCAGCTCGATCAGCGGCTGTTGGGCCTGTTCGGGATCACCACGGCGCAATATATCACCCGCGCCCGCATCGAACGCGCCTGCGGCCTGCTGCGCACCGGCGAAGAGGCGATCAGCCAGATTGCACAGGCCTGCGGCTATGGCGACCAGGCCGCCTTCACGCGCCAGTTCCGGCGGTCGGTGGGCCTGACGCCCCGCGCCTATCGGGAACGGCACACGCGCGCAGATTAGCGTCCGTTCGCCTTGCGCCACGCTTCGAACTTTTTCAGGCTTTCCTCTTTCGTCGGCGGGTAGAGGCCGACCGTAGGCGCGCCGTTGCGGACTTCTTCGGTGACGAAATCCTCGAAGGCCGTCATCTCGAAGCCTTCTTCGGCCACCTCGTTCGCCAGATGCGCCGGGATCACCACCACGCCTTCCAGATCTCCAACGATGATGTCGCGGGGATAGACCGGCGCATCGCCGCAGCCGATCGGCAGGTCGATGTCGCAGGCGTGATGCAGGGTCAAGTTGGTCGGCGCCGCGGGGCGCTGATGGTAGGCCGGGATGCCGAGCTCGGCGATCTCCGGCGCGTCGCGGAACCCGCCATCGGTCACCACCCCGGCAACGCCGCGCTGCATCATCCGCGTGATCAGAATCCCGCCGGCCGACGCCGCGCGGGCGTCCTTGCGGCTGTCGATGACCAGGACATGGCCCGGTGGACAATGTTCCACCGCCTTGCGCTGCGGGTGTTCGGGATCGCGGAAGCCGTCCAGCTTGTCGAGATCCTCGCGCGCCGGGATGTAACGCAGGGTATAGGCCTCGCCCACCATGTTCGGGCCGGACTGGCCGACCCGGTGGACGTTCTGTATGAACTGATTGCGCAGCCCGCGCTTGAGCAGCACGGTCGTCAAAGTCGCCGCACTGACGGACTTCAGCCGCTCGCGGTTCTCGTCGGTAAGCGTACCGGCCATACCCGCCTCCCCTAGAAAATGTCCGGCTCGGCGACCGGTGCGCCGTGATCGGTTTTCAGGAAATCGAAGTCGCAGCCTTCCGGGGCCTGCTCGATATGCTGGCTGAAGACGTAGCCGTAACCGCGCTCGAAGCGCGGCGGCAGCGGCTGCCAGGCTGCCTTGCGGCGATCCAGTTCGGCGTCGTCCACCTCCATCTGGATCAGGCGCTTGTCCACATCGACCGTCACCATATCGCCGGTCTGCACCAGCGCCAGCGGCCCGCCGACATAGCTCTCCGGCGCGACGTGCAGGACGCAGGCGCCGTAGCTGGTGCCACTCATCCGCGCGTCGGAAATGCGCATCATGTCGCGCACGCCCTGCTTCACCAGCTTGGTCGGCACCGGCAGCATGCCCCATTCCGGCATGCCCGGCCCGCCCTTCGGCCCCGCATTGCGCAGGATCAGCACGGTGTCCTCGGTCGCATCCAAATTTTCGTCGTCGATCGCCGCCTTCATGGCCGGGTAATCGTCGAAGACCAGCGCCGGCCCGGTGTGCTTCAGGAACTTACTGTCCATCGCCGACACCTTCATGACACAGCCATCCGGCGCCAGATTGCCCTTGAGCACGACCAGCGCGCCCGACTCGTAGATCGGGTTGTCGAGCGGCCGGATGATGTCGTCGTCATAGACTTCCGCGGTGGCGATGTTGGCGCCGATGCTCTCGCCCGACACGGTCAGGGCGTCGGTATCGAGATGTTTCTCGATGCGCTTCAGCATGCCCTTCAGCCCGCCGGCATAATAGAAATCCTCCATCAGGTAGGTCTTGCCGTTCGGGCGGATATTGGCGATCACCGGCACCTCGCGGCCGATACGCTCGAAATCGTCGAGACCGATATCGAAGCCGGCGCGCCGTCCGATCGCCACCACATGGATGATCGCGTTGGTCGAACACCCCATGGCCATGGCGGCGGCGATGGCGTTCTCAAAAGACTGCCGGGTCAGCATGTCGCCGGGTTTGAAATCCTCCCAGGCCATCTCGACGATGCGCCGACCGGTCTGCGTCGCGAGCCGCGTGTGATTGGCATCGGGCGCCGGCACCGAGGCGCCGCCCGGCAATACGAAGCCCAGCGCCTCGGCGATCGAGGTCATGGTGCTCGCCGTGCCCATGGTCATGCAGTGGCCGAAGGAGCGGGCGATCCCCTCCTCCACCTCGGTCCAGTCATCCTGGGTAATCTTGCCCTCGCGCAGATCGTCCCAGTACTTCCAGGAATCCGACCCGCTGCCGAGCGGCCGGCCCTTCCAATTGCCGCGCAGCATCGGCCCCGCGGGGAAGAAGATCGACGGCAGCCCCATGGAGATCGCGCCCATAAGCAAGCCCGGCGTGGTCTTGTCGCAGCCGCCCATCAGCACGCAGGCATCGATCGGGTGCGAGCGCAGCAGCTCCTCCGTCTCCATCGCCAGGAAGTTGCGGTACATCATGGTCGAGGGCTTGACGATCGGCTCTGAGAGGGAGATCGCCGGCAGTTCGATCGGGAACCCGCCGGCCTGCAGCACGCCGCGCTTCACATGCTCGACCCGCTCCTTGAAATGGACATGGCACTGGTTGATGTCGGACCAGGTATTGCCGA
>JAPPPC010000491.1:25232-27564 GCA_028817685.1 Rhodospirillaceae bacterium | reverse complement strand
GAATCCGGGATAGGTTGTGGCGTACATATGGTCGAGAGCTGTGTCCGCTGCGGGCTGAGCGCTGCCGCGTGCCTGGATGATGGCCTCCTCGATTTCCAGGTCGACCTCCGCGTCGATGGCGGCTTTATCGCTTGTCCCCCAGCCTTCTGTTGCATCAAGCCGCGCGGCCGCGACTGTCAGCGGATCGCGCCCGCGCCAGCTATCGATCTCAGCCGTGCTGCGGGAGTCGGCGGCGCGCAGCGCCGTGTTGTGTGCCTCGAACCGGTACGTATCGCAAACAAGGAAACCAGCGCCGCCGCCCGCGCGGGCGCGGGACACCAGCCGGTCCGCCGCGGCGCGGACGGCTTCGACATCCATGCCGTCTACCGTTTCCGCCGCGAGACCAAACGCCGCGGCGCGCTCCGCCAGCGACCCTCTGGTCATCTCTGCGATCGGCGAGGTGATGGCGTAACGGTTGTTCTCGCAGACGAACACGACCGGCAGGTCCCAGATCGCGGCGAGGTTGAGCGATTCCAGCAAGACGCCCTGGTTCGTCGCTCCGTCGCCGAAGAAGGGCATCGCGACATGCGGTTCGCCTCGCAGCTTGAATATGTGGGCCGCACCGCAGGCCATCGGCGCGCCGGCCCCGACGATACCGTTCGCGCCGTAGATGCCGAGCGATACGTCGGCGATGTGCATCGAGCCGCCGCGGCCCCGATTGTAGCCGATTTCGCGGCCCATCAACTCGGCGAACATGCGCATCGGGTCGCCACCCTTGGCGAGGATGTGACCGTGGCCGCGATGGGTCGACGTGACGACGTCCTGCGTGTCCAGAACGGATGCGGCGCCGACCGCGACCGCCTCCTCGCCGATATAGAGATGCGCGTGCGCGCGGATTTCGCCGGCATCGAGTAATTCTTCGGTGCGTTCCTCGAAGCGGCGGATCAGACGCATGCGCCGATACAGTGCGACGAGCGATTGGGCGTCCAAATTGGATGCAGACATGTGAGTCGATCCCGTGAGGTTTTTCAGCGACTTTAGGATAGTCCGGCTCCTGCCCAAAAGCGTGCTCGTTTTGCCGTGCCGGACACGTAGCGTATAAAGCGGACTATGACACAAGATACTGAAAAACCTTTACCCCTTCTGTTCACACCGATCACCATGCGCGGTGTGACGGCGCGCAACCGAGTCGTGGTCTCGCCCATGTGCCAGTACCATTCGGACGATGGCGGCCCCACGGACTGGCAGTTCATGCATCTGGGCCGCCTGGCCACCGGCGGCTCGGGGATCATCTTCGGCGAGGAAACCGCGGTCGAGCGGCGCGGTCGCAAGACCTATCTCTGCGCCGGTATCTACAAGGACGAGCACGTTCCGGCCTTCCGGCGGATCAACGATTTCATCCGAGAACAGGGCGCGGTGCCGGCGATCCAGCTCGGCCATTCCGGCCGCAAGGCGTCCTGCCATGCGGCGACCAAGGATTGGGCCCCGCTTACCCAGGCGGATGCGGCGGACGGCCTCGCGCCGTGGCAGGGGATCGCGCCCAGCGCCATTGGCGGCGAGCCGCGCGAATATCTGCCCAAGGCGATGGACCGGGACGATATCAAGGGCGTGCTCGACGCCTACCGGGATTGCTGCCAGCGCAGCCTCGATGCGGGATACGACATCGTCGAGGTGCATGGCGCGCACGGCTATCTGATCCATCAGTTCCTGTCGCCGGTCAGCAACCATCGCAACGACGCCTATGGCGGCGACCGGGAAGGGCGCATGCGTTTCGCGTTGGAAGTCGCCGAGGTGGTGCGCGACGCCTGGCCGAAGGACAAGCCGGTCTTCTACCGGGTCTCCTCGGTCGACGGGAAAGGCGGAATCTGGAATTTGGACGACACGGTGGCCCTGGCGCACGAGCTGAAGGCGCGGGATATCGATCTGGTCGATTGTTCCTCCGGCGGTATCAGCGGCGACTCGGACATGCCGCTCGTGCCGCGCGTGCCCGGCTATCAGGTGCCGTTCGCCGAACGGGTCAAGCGCGAGGTTGATATCATGACCATCGCGGTCGGCTGCATCACCGGGGCGCAACAGGCGGAGGACATCCTGCAAAAGGGACAGGCTGACTTGGTGGCCATTGCGCGGGAGTTCCTGTGGCATGCTGACTGGACGGCGCACGCCGCCCAGGATCTCGGGGTCGAAGACCCATTCGGTCAGATGCCGCACGAATATGCCTACCGGCTGCGCCAGCGCGAGGCGGCCAAGACGATGCCAATCAACCAGGGCGGCAAGGAAACCCAAGACGCCATGAAAGCCCTGCTGAGCTGAGGGGATAGCGATGCGCGATGCGGCGGCGAGCGTCCCGGCACTT
>JAPPPC010000491.1:23561-25222 GCA_028817685.1 Rhodospirillaceae bacterium | reverse complement strand
GAGCTGATGGCCGCGGAGGTTGTCGGGCTCAATTTGCGGCAACCCTTGGACCTGGGGACCCGCGATGCGGTGTATCAGGCGTTCCTCGACTATCAGGTGCTCGCCTTTCGCGATCAGGACCTGACCAAGGACGAGCAGGTCGCCTTTACCGAGCAGTTCGGCACGCTGGAGAAGCACGCACAGCGGAATCAGGGAACGGCGGACCATCCGTTGGTGCATATCGTCACGAACCTGGACGCGGATGGCGTGCCGACGGGCAAGGTCGGCTCGATGCGCTGGCACACCGACAAGTCCTTTCGTCCGAAACCGTCGATGGCGACCATCCTGCACGCCCGAACATTGCCGCCGGAGGGCGGCGATACGGTGTTCGCCAACATGTATGCGGCCTACGAAGCCTTGTCGGCGACGGAGAAGGAAGAGTTGGACGGCGTTGGTGTCGTGCATAGCTGGGAACTGTCGCGCGACAATATCGGACGTACGATCTCCGAATGGGAGAAGCGGGACGCGCCGCCGATGACGCATCCGCTGGCGCGGCCTCATCCAGACACGGGGCGGAAGGCCTTGTTCATGGGCATGCACGCCTCGCACCTCGAAGGCATGCCGATGGAGGACGGCCGGGCGCGAATCCTCGAATTGGAAGCGCATTCGACGCAGCCGCAATTCCTCTATCGCCATCATTGGAAGAAAGGCGATGTGCTGATGTGGGACAATCGCTGCTTGCTGCATCACGCCGATGCCAATTTCGACGCGGCGGTGCATCCGCGCGTCCTACACCGCACCTGCCTGCGCGGTACGGCGACGAATTTCTAGCGCTCTGTTGTTCGCGCGACGGGCGCGCTTATATTTCACAAAAGACTGACACTGCGAAGGAGGCCGACATGGCGCAGCGCGACTGGGTGATAGAGCATATGGACCGCTATAAGGCGACGGGCGGCGAAGACGGTCATATGTGGAAGGGTGTCGACGGCAACCAGAATCTGCCCTGTCTGATCCTCACGACGACGGGCCGACGGTCCGGCAAGCAATATGATACGGCGCTAATCTATGGCAAGGATGGCGACAACTACGTCATCGTCGCCTCGATGGGCGGCGCGCCGAAGCATCCGCTTTGGTACGAGAATCTGGCCGCCAACCCGACGGTCGAACTGCAGGTGATGGCCGACAAATTCACGGCCACCACGCGCACCGCCTCCGGCGAGGAACGCGCCCGGCTGTGGACGATGATGGCGGAGATTTTCCCGACCTACGACAACTACCACGAAAAGGCCAAGGATCACCGCGAGATCCCGGTCGTCGTCTGCGAACCGGCTTAGCGGCGGCGTGGGGGCGCCGCGCTTCGAAGCGATCGCTGCACAGGACGCGGACGTCCAGGCGGCGCTGCGCGACCTGAACAACGCGAACGCGCGCGAAACCTCCTTCCTGACCGATGCGGACTGGGCGGCGTTGATCGCGGAAGCGTTCGTGGCGTTCTGCGTCGCCGATGCGGGCGCGTTGCTGATTACCTTCGACCAGAACGCCGCCTATCACAGCGCAAATTTCAAATGGTTCCAGGCGCGGCGCGACCGGTTCGTCTATGTCGATCGCATCGTCGTCGCCGACAACCGCCGCGGGGAAGGGCTGGCGGGCCGCTTATATCGCGAACTTTTCGACCGGGCCCGGAC
>JAPPPC010000491.1:0-23551 GCA_028817685.1 Rhodospirillaceae bacterium | reverse complement strand
ACCGTGTCGTCTGCGAGGTCAATCTCGACCCGCCCAATCCGGGGTCCGATGCGTTTCACGCCAAGATGGGCTTCACTGAGGTCGGCCGCGCGGAGCTGGAGCCCGGCGGCAAATGGGTCCGGTATTACGAAAAACTTCTGTAGCGGTCAGCCGACTGGGCTGGCCTGTATGCCCTGTCCAAAGCTCTCGCCGCCGCCATCGATATAGGCCTGTTCTGCCGGCGTGCTATCGCGGCCCAGCACCGGGTTGCGGTGCGGAAAGCGGCCGAATTCGGCGACGATGTTGCGGTGCCGCGTCCAGCCGGTGATGCTGCGCTCCACATAGGCGTGCCAGTCGGTGTCCGCTTCCTGGCGTAGGGCACGCAACAAATCGAGACCGCGATCCTGTTCCCCGACCTCCTCGGAATGATGGAACGGGTGATAGAGCCAGATCCGCGGCACCGGGTGCAGTTCGAGGTCCAGTTTTTGGTCGATGGCGCGATTGACGATCTCGAATGCGCACGCATCCCCGGCATAGGCCTCGACCGTGCCGCGATAGAGGTTCCGGGTGAACTGGTCGAGCAGCAGAATCAGCGCCAGGGCGCCGTCCGGCGTGTCCTGCCAGCCCATCAGTTCGCGCGCGCAGGCGCGCGGGACCAATTCACCGAAGCGGGCACGAATTTCCTCATCGACCGCTGCGCCACCCTTGTACCACCAGTCGCGCCTTCCGGCGGCCCGTTCGGGATCGGTGCGGCTGTCGGCCAACCAGAAGTCGACGATGTCGGCGATGATATCTTTGTTCATGTTAGGATGTTCCCTGAAGCGCAGCGGCGCGAAACTTAACCGGGAGGCATTGTCCATGTCCACGGCCCTGATAACCGGATGCGACTACGGCATCGGCTTCGAATTCGCGCGGCAATTCGCGGAGGACGGATGGCGGATACATGCAATCTGCCTTGATCCCGCGAGCCGCGAGAAAGTCGAAGCGTTGGGCGATGTCCACTTCCACCATGTTGATGTGTCCGACGAGGCGGCGGTAAGTGGGCTGGCAGAGAGCCTCGACGGCGAAGGGATCGATCTACTGATCAACAACGCCGCGACTTTCGCGCCGGACGGGCCGGGCACGTTGCAGCTGCCGGACATGGACGAGTTCACGCGCGTCATGCGGGTCAACGCGGTGGCGCCGATCTATGTGGCGAACGCGTTCGAGCATCACGTCGCGGCAAGCGTCCGAAAACTGATGATCTTCATCGGTACCCGCTCCGGTTCGATCGGCGATAATGGATCGGGCGGGCATTACGCCTATCGCTGCAGCAAGGCGGCGCTCAACATGGCGGTGAAGAGCATTTCCATCGAATTCGCATCGCACGGCATTGTGGCCGCCGTGCTGCATCCAGGCTCCGTTGCCACGGAAACCCGCAAAGGTGGACAAATCCCGGTGACCGAGAGCGTGTCGGGCATGCGTAACGTGATCGATGAGCTGACGCCGGAGACGAGCGGTACTTTCCAACGCTATGACGGCGGGACCATCGAATGGTAGGTCGAATGATGGTCCGGCAAAGCATGACGAAGGGAGGCATCCTATGACCCTGTTCGACCCCGTTGTTCCCAAAGACTTGGATGTTCTTCGCTCGCAGCGCGGCTATTCCCCGGGGGTGCGCACGGGCAACCTGCTCTTCGTTTCCGGCATGCTCGGCCGCAGGGCGGACCTGTCGATCGTCGAGGAACCGGAAGCGCAACTGACCCAGATGTTCGACAATCTGGGCCTCGTGCTGGCGGAGGCCGGTGCCGACTGGAACGGCGTCGTGGAGATGACCGCTTTCCTGACGGAATTGCAGCGCGATTACGCGCTGTTCATGCAGGTACGCGACCGCTACATCCACGAGCCCTATCCGGCGATGACGATGATCGGCGCCGCCGAGCTGGCGCAGCCCGGCCTGATTTGCGAACTGAAGGCCGTAGCCGTCGTGCCGGACGGCTAGTCGACCCGAACCAGAAGCTTGCCGGTATTCTTGCTCTGATAGAGCATCTCGATGGCGCCGCGCGCGGCGTCGGCGCCGTCCAGTACGTGCTCGTTGTAGGACAGTTTACCGTCGCGCACCCACTGGGCGAGTTGCGCGATAGCTTCGGGATAGCGGTCCTTGTAGTCGAGCACTAGGAACCCCTGCAGCCGCGCGCGGGCGACAAGGAGCTGGCGATGCACCCGCGGTCCAATCGGCAGCGGGTCCCAGTCGGTAATCGAAGCGGTGCCGCAGATGGTGATTCGCGCGCCAAGCGCCAAATGGCCCATCACGGCATCGCTGATCGGTCCGCAGGTGTTGTCGAAATAGCAGTCGACTCCGTCGGGGCAGGCGGCGCCCACTGCTTCCGCAACGTCGTCGCTCCGATAATCGATTGCCGCGTCGTAGCCGAAACTGTCGCGGCACAGCGCGGTTTTTTCCGGACCGCCGGCGATGCCGACGGTGCGGCACCCTTTGATCTTGGCGATCTGGCCAACGGCGGACCCGACCGACCCGGCGGCGGTCGACACGACGACGGTTTCGTCTGCTTTCGGTTCGCAGCAATCGAGCAGACCGAAATAGGCGGTCACACCGTTGAGGCCTAGCACGCCCAGGGCGAGTGATGCCGGCAGGTCGGTCTCGGTGATCTTGCGGTCGACCTCGCTGCCGTCGCAGACGGCGAAGCGCTGCCAGCCGAAGAAGCCGCTGACCGTCTCGCCCTCCCTGTATTCCGGATGGCGGCTCGCCACCACCTCGCCGACCGCGAGCGAGCGCATGACCGCACCGATCTCGACCGGCGGCAGATAGTTCGGCACGTCGTTGACCCAGCCGCGCATTGCCGGATCGACCGACCAATACTCGCATTTAACCAGGAACTGCCCGTCCTGCAGTTCCGGCACCGACCCGCCCTCTACGGCGAAATGATCCGCGACCGGTACGCCTTTAGGCCGTTTCGCGAGCACGACGCGTCGATTTTCGAGATTTGTGGTCATGGGCATTGGTCCCTATTCGGACGGTGCGTCATCGAGCCGGGCGACGATGCCTTCAAGGTCGGCTGACGGCGCCGGGTAGCGCTGCAGGACGAGCGGGTCATGGCCCGGCACGATATGCTGGTCGCTTGGGGCTAGGGTGCGCAATCGTTTGAAGCCCTCCAGCATTTGGAACATGTTCTCATGCGTCAGGAAGGGCGTGCCGTCGGTGATGCTTTCATAGTAGTGCGCCACGTCGGAAGCGAGCACGACCCAGCCGCGCTTGGTATGCACGCGAACCGCCTGTAGGCCGCGCGTGTGGCCCGGGATGTGATGTAGGGTAATCCCAGGCGCGAGTTCCTCATCACCATCGTGAAAGACCACGCGGTCGCCATACAGCATGGCGATCATCTCCTGCACGTCGCGCAGCACGAAGGAATGGCGCAGCCCCTTATGCGTCATGGCACGGCCGGTGACGAACTCCATCTCGGAATCCTGGATGTGGAAGCGGGCCTTGGGGAATAGCTCCAGATTGCCCGCATGGTCATAATGCATGTGCGTGATGACCACGTCCTCGACCGTGTCCGGGTCGACGCCGACCAGTCGCATGCCATCGGTCGGACAGCGCAGGAAGCTGCGCCCGCGCTTCTCACCCTCCTCCTGCCCATAGCCGACATCGACGACCACGGTGCGTTCGTCATTCTTGATCACCCAAACGAAGTAATCCATGCCGAGGGGTGCGTCGTGCGGGTCGCCATGCACGAAAATTTTACCCCGCGTGCCGACGCGGTCGCCATATTTGATCGCGTAGGCTTCGTAGACAGGTAGGGTCATAGCCGCGTTCTCCCTGCGTTTTTATGCCGGCGCCAGCGCTTCCAGCGCCTTCCAGTCCGGATCGGGGCCGCCGTCCGGGTCGAAGGCCTGGATGCAGACATGAGTGGCGCCCGCATCTTCATGCGCCTTGATGCGGGCGCGAATGTCGTCCGCGGTTCCCCAGGCACACATCGCGTCGAGGAAACGGTCGGAGGCCTCGCCGGTGAACTCGTCCTCGGTGAAGCCGAGGCGCAGCCAGTTGTTGCGGTAATTGTCGAGTCGCATATAGCGGGCCAGTTGCTTCGCCGCGACCGCGCGCCATGTGTCCTTGTCGGTGGTCATGCAGATCTTTTGCTCGACGCAGAGCCATTTGTCGGGTCCGAGGATATCCGCGGCGATCTTGGTGTGTTCTGGGGTCACACAATAAGGATGCGCGCCCTGCGTCATGTCGCGCGACAGGGCCAGCATGTTAGGGCCAAGCGCCGCGAGCACCACATTCTGCGACGGCGCCTGAAGGTCGATATTGGCGGCCGCCATGCCTTCCAGATATTTGCGCATGGTGGCGACGGGTTTGCTGTATTCGTGGCCGCGCTGGCCTTCGACCAACGGCACATGCGAGACGCCGAGGCCGAAGATGAACCGGTCGTCATAGAGCTGGTTCAACGTGTCGTGCCCGGCGCGCGCCGTGATGGGGTCGCGTGCGTAGATGTTGGCGATGCCGCTCGCAACGCACAGCTTGGAGGTTTCGCCCAGCAGGAACCCGCCCAGCGCCAGCGACTCATAGGCCAGCGATTCCGGATACCACAATACGTCGTAGCCGAGCCGTTCGACGCCTTGCGCCAATTCGGCGAGCGCTTTTTGCGACAGTGGATTGGTGGACACCCAGACGCCCGTTTTGCCCGGTTGCTGCATGATCGCGATCCTCTCTCTTACAATGCGTGCCAAGGCTACACAGCGCCGCCCGTTGCGGCCAGTATGGCGCGGCGATTTTAAGACAGGTCACGATGATCGAATTCACGGAAGAGCAGATTGCGTTGCGCGACATGACGCGCGACTTCATTGCGCGCGAGGTGAGGCCTCACGCGGCGGAATGGGACCGCCAGGCATGCGTGCCCGACGCGCTGGTGCGTAAAGCCGGAGAGCTGGGTCTGTTCGGCGTGACCATGCCGGCGGACTATGGCGGTGCGGATGCGGACTTCCTCGCCTACGTGCTGGTGACGGAGGAGATCGCCTATGGCGATGCCGGCATTGCCAATATGATCAACGCAACCAATTCGTATGGTTTCAAACTGCGCGACTACGGCACGCACGAACAGAAAGAGGAGTTTCTGGCCCCGGTCGCGCGTGGCGAGACGCTTGGCTGCATGCTGCTGACCGAACCGCATACGGGTTCCGACGCGGCCAGTATCAAGACACGCGCGCTCAAGCATGGCGACCGCTACGTCATCAACGGTACCAAGACCTTCGTCACCAATGGCGCGGCGTCGGGATTTGCCTGTGTGATCGCGGTAACCGATCCGGATGCCGGCAAACGGGGTATCTCCGCTTTTCTGATCCGCACTGACACGCCGGGCTACAGGGTATTGCGGCATGAGGCCAAGCTCGGCCACCGCACCAACCAGACCTGCCAGGTTCTGCTTGAGGATCTGGAGGTGCCGGCGGAAGATATGCTGGGCGAACCGGGGCAGGGGCTGCGCATCGCCCTGTCCGGGCTGGATAGCGGTCGGGTCGCTGTCGCGGCTCAGGCGATCGGTGTCGCCCGGGCGGCCTTCGATGCCGCGCTCGCTTATGCGCAGGAACGGGAGGCGTTCGGCAAAGCGATCTTCGAACATCAGGCCGTGGCCTTCAATCTGGCCGAAATGGCCGCCCAGATCGAGGTCGCCCGTGCCATGTGCCACCGGGCGGCGCGGCTGAAACAGGCGGGCGGGCGCTGCATCAAGGAAAGCTCGATCGCCAAACTTTTCGCCTCGCAGATGGCCGAGAAAGTCTGCTCCGCCGCGATCCAGGTGCATGGTGGCGCCGGGTTCCTGAACGACTATCCGGTCGAGAAGTACTATCGCGACGCCCGTGTTTTCCAGATCTATGACGGCACCAACGAGGTGCAAAA
The DNA here is from genome assembly GCA_028817685.1 of Rhodospirillaceae bacterium. GTDB lineage: Bacteria > Pseudomonadota > Alphaproteobacteria > UBA8366. Next base: position 17,685 of record JAPPPC010000491.1, on the reverse strand, counting down.
AATCCTGATCTCGCGCGAGCTGGCGCTGGGGAACTAGCGGTCAGCCGTTGTGCCGGGCGATTGCCTGTTCGATCAGCCGTGCGGCGTCTGCCTGGTCGCCCCACCGGTCGAGCTTGACCCACTTGTTGGGTTCGAGGTCCTTGTAGTGCAGGAAGAAATGCGAAATCTGCTCACGCAGAATTTGCGGCAGATCCTCGTAGCTTTTGACGCCCGTGTAGTAGGGGTGCAGCGCGTCGACCGGCACGGACAGGATTTTTTCGTCGGGTCCGGCTTCGTCGGTCATGAACAGCACGCCGACCGGCCGCACCCGCACGACGCAGCCCGGCAGGAAAGGCACGTCGCTGGCGATCAGCACGTCGATCGGGTCGCCGTCTTCCGACAGAGTGTGGGGCACGAAGCCGTAATTGCAGGGATAGCGCATGGCGGTGTGCATGATCCGGTCGACATAAAGCGCGCCGGACGTCTTATCGAGCTCGTATTTGACCGGCTCGCCTCCTTTCGGCACCTCGACGATAACATTGATATCCCAGGGCGGTTCGGCGCCCACCGGGATGGCGTCGATGTTCATGGATCAGTCCCTCCGCGTTGCAACGGCGGCGGACGTTATACGGACTTCTCGGACAGATAGCCCGTCAATTCGCGCAGCGGTTTGACCGGGGCCCGGTCGCGCCGCCAGATCAGGTGGGTGCGGCTGTCGCCATGGGGGGCAGGGAGGGCCTCGATCGTGAATCCGGCGCGGTGGGTGTTGTTTTCGGCCGAGATGCGCGGCACGACGGCGAAACCCACCCCGGCGGTGACGCAGCCCAGCATGCCGTCGAGGGTACCCATCTCGATGATCGGGACCGGCGCTCTGCCGGTGCTGCGCAGCCACTGCTCCGCCTGTGCTCTGTAGGAACAACCGTGACGGAACGCGATCAGTGACTCCGGCATCGGTTGCCGCTTGGGACGGACGCAGACCAAGGTCTCGCGGAAGGCTTCCACGCTGTCGAGCGCGTCATGGTCCACCTGTCCGGCGACGAAGGCGGCGTCGGCCTGGCGGTCGAGCACGGCTGCGACCAACTCGTCCGTCGTCCCGGTCATCAGGGATAGCGGCGCCTCCGGAAACCGTTGGTGCAGGCGTTTCACCAGTGCGGGAAGTCTTGTGGCCGTGGTGTTTTCCAGCGCGCCCAGCCGCAGCCCCGCGCGCTCGCCTTCCGCGTCGGCGACGACCGATTCCGCCTCCTCGATCAGCGAGACGATCTGATCGGCGTAACTTTCCAGCCGCGTGCCCGCCATGGTGAGTTTGGTGGCGCGCCCGTCGCGTTCGAACAGGGCGACGCCGAGGCGCTCCTCCAGCTTGCGGATACGGGCGGTAACGTTGGACTGCACGCAGCCGAGTTCGTCGGCCGCATGGGTGAAGCTGCCGCTGCGAGCGATCGCCCGAAACGTCATGAGATGTCGCGTGTCGATCATAATCAATCAATATAAGTGATAAATAAAAAAATTAAATTCATTTTATTTGAATTACGGGAGCGCCTATGTAAGCTGCAATCAGACGCAAGAAGGAACCGCATCCATGACGAGACTGGAAACAGCCCTCACCAAATTGTTCGATATCGAACACCCCATTCTGCTGGCGCCGATGGGCAGCAATTCCGGCGGCGCGATGGCGTCGGCGGTGACCGAAGCCGGCGGTCTCGGCATCATCGGTGGCGGTTACGGCGACCGGGCCTCGTTGGAAGCCGAACTCGAGAAGGCGGGCAATAGTCGCGTCGGAATCGGCTTCATCACCTGGGCGATCGAGGACAAGCCGGGAATCGTCGGCGCGGCGCTGGAGCGCAGCCCGGCCGCGCTCTTTCTGTCCTTCGGCGACCACACGCCCTATGTGGCGGAAACCAAACGCGCCGGCGTCCCGTTGATCTGCCAGGTGCAGACCCTGGAGCAGGCGCGCGTCGCACTTCAGTCGGGGGCCGATGTCATCGTCGCGCAGGGCCAGGAAGCCGGCGGGCATGGAATGACGGCGCGCGGGACCCTGTCGCTCGTGCCGGCGATCGTCGATCTGGCGGGTGCGGTGCCGGTCGTGGCTGCGGGCGGCATTGCCGATGGGCGCGGCCTTGCGGCGGCCCTGATGTTGGGCGCCAGCGGGGTGCTGATGGGGACTCGGTTCTGCGCCGCGGAAGAGTCGCTTTGGAAGCCGGAAATGAAGGCCGATATCGTCGCGGCGCAAGGCGATGACACGGTGCGCACGAGCGTCTTCGACCTGTTCCGCGATCCTTCCTGGCCCGCACCCTTCGACGGACGGGCGATCGGGAATGCCTCGACGGAAAAATGGCGCGACAATGTCGCCGGCCTGCAGGCGAATTTGGAGACCGAACGCAGTGCCTATGACGCGGCCGTCGAACGCGGCGACCCTGGGACGAAAGTCGTCTGGGCCGGCGAAGGCGTCGATCTGATCGACGGCGTCCTGCCCGCGGGCACGATTGTCGAGAAGACGGTCGCAGAAGCGGTCGCGATGCTCACCGAGAAAAAGACTTACGCACTGACCTGATCGAAAGCGCCGGTTTGCAGCCGGCCGCCCGGCATCCTAACCTTGCGCGTCGATCCGACCGGGGGAGGCGCGCATGATTACCGTGACCAAGCTGCATCCGCTGTTCATGGCGGAAATCGGCGGCGTCGATTTGACACAGCCGGTTTCGGCATCGGACTACGCTGCGATAGACGATGCCTTCAACACCCATGCGGTGCTGGTCTTCCGCGGCCAGGCTGTGACCGAGGCGCAGCAGGTTGCGTTCAGCAAGCATTTCGGGCCGCTGATCCCGACGACGAACTATCATCGCAAGGGCGAGAAGCAGCGCCTGCGGGCCGAGCTGGCGGACGTCTCCAATATCGATCACGAAAACAACATGCTCCCGGCCGACAGCGAACGACGGCAGCACAGTCTCGGTAACCAGCTTTGGCATACCGACGCCTCGTTCAAGCATGTGCCGGCGCGCTGTTCGCTGCTGGCCGCGCACGAGGTACCGCCGACGGGCGGCGAGACGGAGTTCGCCGACATGCGCGCCGCCTACGACGCACTGCCGCAGGCACGCAAGGATGAAATCGAAGACCTGGTCGTCGAGCACAGCATCTACCGCTCGCGCGAGCGCATGGGCTTCACCGGCTACAATGAGGCGACACGCGCTGAGTTGCCGCCAGTGCAGCAGGTGCTGGTGCGTACGCATCCGGGTTCCGGCCGCAAGACGCTTTATCTCGCCGCGCACGCCTCACACGTCCTTGGCTGGCCGCTGGAGAAGGGCCAGGCCCTGATCGACGAGCTGATCGCGCACGCGACCCAGCCGCAATTCACCTACGCGCATCATTGGCGCGTCGGCGATGTCGTCATGTGGGACAATCGCTGTACCATGCATCGGGCACGGCCCTATGAGGATTTGAAATACCGTCGCGACATGCGCCGCAGCACCGTGTCCGACGAGATCAATACCGTCGAGGCGCGGCGTTGCCCGATGGCGGACGCCGTCTAAATCAAACCAAGGGAGAAGAAAATGAGCATCATGCGCGCGAACGACCGGCCGACCAAGCAGGCGCCGGAAGCGAACTTTACCGGCCAGGTTCTGCAGGATCCGGTCATCGTCGGAACGCCGCCTTCGCGGATGCGGGCGACCAACGTGTCCTTCATGCCGGGCGCGCGCACGGCGTGGCATTCCCATCCGGTGGGCCAGACGCTTTATTGCGTGACCGGCATCGGCCGCATCCAGCTTGAGGGCCAGCAGGTGCAGGAGCTGCATCCCGGCGACACCGCCGTCATTCCGCCGAACACGCGTCATTGGCACGGCGCGGCGCCGGATCGCCTGTTCATCCATCTCGCCATGTCGGAAGTGACCGAGGACGGCGCCGGTACGGAGTGGTTCGAGAAGGTGAACGACGACGACTACACCGCGCAGACTGCGCCGATCGGATAAAGGAAGACCTCCGGTGATCACGGTCGAACGGAAGCATCCGACCTTCTTTGCGGAGGTAAAGGGTGTCGATATCTCCAAGCCGCTGGCACCAGAGTTGTTCGCGGAGATCCTGACGGCGTTCCACGAGAACGCCGTCCTGGTCTTCCGCGACCAGCCGCTGACCGATCAGCAGCATATCGATTTCAGTGCCAATTTCGGCCCGCTGTTCGAGGTGACGAATTATCACCGGCCGGAGAAGGAGCGGGCGCTGCCGTCGAAGCTGACGGACATTTCCAACATCGACCATACCGGCGCGATCCAGTCGGGTGACAACCACCAGCGTCACTTCAATCTGGGCAACCGCATCTGGCACACGGACAACACCTTCAAGCACGTGCCGGCGCGCTGTTCGCTGCTTTACGCGACCGAGGTGCCGTCCAGCGGCGGCGAGACGGAATTCGCCGACATGCGTGCGGCCTATGACGCGCTGCCGCAGGACCGCAAGGACGAGATCGAGGAGCTGCTGGTCGAACACAGCATCGTCTATTCGCGGCAGCGGGCGGGCTATGACGACTACACCGATGGCGCGCGCACCGAATTGCAGCCGGCGCAACAGGTGCTCGTCCGCCATCATCCCGCGGGCCGCAAGGCGCTTTACCTGGCCTCGCACGCCGCGCGCGTGATCGGTTGGCCGGAGGCGAAGGGCCGGGCGCTGCTCGACGAACTGACCGAATTCGCAACCCAGACGAAATTCACCTACGCGCATCGTTGGCGCGCGCATGACCTGGTGATCTGGGACAATCGGTGCACGATGCACCGCTCGCGGTCTTATCCGGATACGACGGAGCGCCGGGTGATGCAGCGCACCACGGTTTCGGACGAGGTGAATTCCGTCGAGCGCCGTGCCGCCGAAGCGGCGTGAACACCGAGGCGGATATTCCGAGTACCAAAAACGGAATCCTAAAAGGTCCCGGGGACGATCCGGCAAGCCCGCTGTCGCAAGTGCTGCGCCAGCCCTTCATGGTCGGCCTGTTCCTGCCGATCCAGAATGGCGGTTGGACGCCGTCGACCTTGCCGCGCACGACGGATTGGACGTTCGACTACAACGCCGCGTTGACGCGTCGGGCGGAAGAGCTGGGCTTGGATCTGGTCTTCGGTCTCGCGCAGTGGACGCCGAAGGGCGGGCATGGCGGCGAAACGTCGTTTCGTGAAACCTCGATCGACAGCTTCATGACCGTCTCCGCGCTGGCCGCCGTGACCAACCGGATCCTCCTGATCTCGACGATTCATGTGCTCTACGGACCCTGGCACCCGCTGCATCTCGCCAAATTCGGAGCAACCCTCGATCACATTTCCGGCGGTCGCTGGGGGGCGAATATCGTCACCGGTCACATTCCCCGCGAAGCCGCCATGTTCGGCATGAAGCGGGCCGATCACAGCCGGCGCTACGAGATGGCGGATATCTTCACGACGCGCATGGAACAGCTCTGGGCGGCAACGGAAAATCTTTCCGTCGACGGTCCCTATTGGTCGATGCAGGAGGCGTTTGTTACGCCCAAGCCCCGCCATAGCCGGCCAATTCTGGTCAACGCGACCGGGTCGCCGGAAGGCATCGCCTTCGCCGCCAAACATTCCGACATCGTCTTCATCACCAGCCCGACCGGCAATCAGATGTCGCACGCGGTCGAGGGCCTGCCCCCGCACACCGCCAAGATCCGGACGGCCGCCGCGGAGGCCGGCCGGCAGGTCCGTACCATCATCAATCCGATGGTCGTCTGCCGCCCGACCGAGAAAGAAGCGATCGAATACCGCGACGCCATTCTCGACGCGGCCGATGTCGGGGCGGTCGACGGCTTCGCGGCGATCTCCCGCGGCGGCGACGCAGTGGCCTGGCGCGACATGGTGCGCGAGCATCGGGCGCTTGGCGGCAATCTGCATGTCGTCGGCTCGCCGGAACAGATCGTCGACCATTTCATCAGCCTGCAGAAGGCGGGGTGCGACGGTGTGCAGCTCACCTTCTACGACTTCGCCCCCGACCTCGACTATTTCGGTGAAGCCGTCCTACCGCTAATGCAACAGGCCGGACTGCGCGTGGCGGCGGATGCCCCGTAATGGGGCTGTATGACGAAGCGCTTTATTCCGCCGCCAGCGGTTTTGTTTTCCAGGAGCCGATTTCCGGGTGCGGCAGGCCGAGATGGTCGCGCAGGGTCGTGCCGGTATATTCCTTGCGGTAGAGGCCGCGCTTCTGCAGCTCTGGCACGACGTATTTCGTGAAGTCCTCGAAGGTGCCGGGCTGGTGGGTCGGACCGATGACGAAACCGTCGCAGACCGGCTCGGTGAACCATTCCTCCATCTGATCGGCGATCTCCTTCGGGCCGCCGACCCAGGCATTGCGCAGCAGACCGCGGCCTGTGATTTCCATGAAGTCGCGGACGGTCGGGTTGTTGATTCCCATGCCTTTGACCCGCTCGATATGGTGCTGCATGCCCTGGATCGAGTTGATCTCCTCGTCGGTGAAGGCCTCGTCCAGTTCCTTTTTTGCGAAATCGAAATTGAGCGCTTCTGAAAGCAACAGAAGCTGATCCATCGGGTTGGCCAGTTTTTCGTAGGCCGCCCGCTTGTCCTCCGCTTCGTCTTTGGTTGCGGCGACGATCGGATAGAACAGGGTGGTCAGCTTCATGTGATCCGGATCGCGTCCCCAATCGGCGGCCAGCTGTTTCATCGCCGGATATTCTTTGCGGGCGTTCTCCAGGTTCCGGTAGACGACGAAGATCAACTCGCCCCAACGCGAGCCGAACTGCTTGCCGCGCACGCTGGACCCCGCCTGGATGATGACCGGGTGCCCCTGCGGCCCGCGCGGCACAGTGAAGGGGCCGCGAGAGGACAGATACTTACCGTCATAGTCGAGGCGCCGGACCTTGTCCGGATGGGCGTAGAGATTGTTCGCCTTGTCGGCAACGATGGCGTCGTCGTCCCAGCTGTCCCAATGGCCCATCACCACTTCCATGAACTCTTCCGCGCGGTCGTAGCGGTCGAGATGGAAGCTGTGCGCGTCGCGGCCCATATTGCGCGCTTCGTTGTCATTCACAGAGGTCACGACGTTCCACGCGGCGCGGCCGCGGCTCATCAGATCCAGGGTCTGGAACAGCCGCGCCACGTGAAACGGCTCGAAATAGGTGGTGGAGTAGGTGGCGCCGAGCCCCAGATGCTCCGTTACCGACGCCATCGACATCAGGCAGGTCACCGCATCGAGCTTGGTGGCGCGGATACCGTTCTTCACGGTTTCGGCGTGATCGCCCGCATACATGTCGGGCATCGCCAGCCGGTCGTCGAAGAAGCCGATATCGAATTTACCTTCCTCCAGCACGCGGCCGATATGCTGGTAATAGTCCGGCGACCAGGTATCGGTGCGGGCTTCGGGATGCCGCCAGGAAGACGGCAGGGTCGTGCAGTTCTGGGCCTGCAGGAAGGCCACGAGGCTCATCTGACGCATGGGGCTCACCACGTTGGATTTGGGTTGCGAATAGTATGGGATATCCGGGCCGCGACGAGAAATCGGCGGCCGGCGCCGCTGCCCGCTTACCCGCCGAGATGCTTGCGGAAATGCGCGATCGTGCGGTCCCGGGCGATGGCGGCCTGGGCCTCGTTGTAGGGCTCGTAGCCGAATCGGTTGAAGCCGTGCTCGGTGCCGGGATAGATGTGAATATCCACATTGTCCCACCCGCCCATGCGCGCCGTGACCGCGGCCACCGTGTCCGCCGGAACGTGCGGGTCGTTCTCGGCAAAGTGCATCACGATGGGGCATTTCAAATTATCCGCCTCGTCGAGATGCTCGTCGATCTGCACACCGTAATAGCTGACCGCCGCGCCGATCGGGTGCCGTACGCTCGACAGGTAGGTGAATTTGCCGCCAAGGCAGAACCCCATGACGCCGACCTTTCCGGTGCACGCCTCATGTGCCGCCAGGGCGGCCACCGTATCGCCGAGATCGCGCGCATACTGGTCAGTGTCCATCTGCCCGCGCAGGGACTGCGCCTTGGCCCGGCCTTCGTCGGTGTAAGGCAGGTAATTGCCGGCCTCCTCGCGCCAATAGACGTCCGGCGCCAGAACGGCGAATCCGTCTTCCGCATACCCGTCGACGACGGCGCGGATGTGATCGTTGGTGTTAAAGACTTCCGGCAGCAGCACGATGCCGGGGGCCGGCGTCGTCGCCGGCAGGGCGAGGTAGGCTGCGAAAGTGCCGCCGTCGGCAGCGGTGACGGTGATGTCCGTTCCCATGAGGCAGATATCCTTCGTTGGTGTCGTTGTGAAGGATTGCACCACCTAAGGCGGGCGCCCGCAACCGGCGGCATCGCAGGACCGAATGCCGTCACACGAAAGTCTCAATCGGCGATTTCGCACTATCCCTGAATCCTATAACCATGGTCTCCGCCCCGATCACTGGAGTATCGACACCATGACAAACCCGGTGCGAGACCTCGCCATTCTGACCTTTGTGACCCTCGACGGGGTCATGCAGGCGCCCGCGCAGCCGGACGAAGATGTGTCCGGCGGATTTACGCGCGGCGGCTGGGCCATGGCCTATTGGGAAGAAGTGATGGCGCAGGTCGGGGCGGAGGCGATGGCCGAACCCTACGATTTGCTGCTCGGCCGAAAGACATACGAGCTTTTCGCCGGGCACTTTACGAGCGCGGAGGGTGACGAGGCGCATCTTCTGAACCAGGCCAGGAAGTATGTGGCCACGAACACGCTGGACGGGCTCGAGTGGAACAATTCGGTCGCGGTGAGCGGTGACGTAGCTGCAGAAGTCGGGCGGTTAAAAGCACAAGACGGGCCCTTGCTGCAGGTGCATGGCAGTTGGCAATTGATCCAGACCCTGCTGGCCAACGACCTCGTCGATGAACTCCGGCTGTGGACCTTTCCGGTCATCGTCGGACCGGGGAAACGATTGTTCGGCGAAACCTCCGGCCGGTCCGACCTCAAGCTCGTGAGATCGAGCCGTACCGCGAACGGTGTCGTGATGAGTATCTATCGCCGCGCCGAACCGTCCGGTTTGTGAGGTCGTCGGCAAGGCGGACGCAAATTTCACCGCTGCCTTTTCATTCGGTCCATCGAAATTCTATGATTGATGGTCGCCAACAATTGGAGGCTCTGCCATGGCTATCGAAATCCGTCAGATCGGACCGTGTTTCGCGGGCGAGGTCGAAGGTCTCGACATGACGAAACCGCTGTCCTCGGACGATGCGGATGCGATCCACGCCGGCATGGACGAATACGCGGTCCTGACGATCCGCGAGCAGCCAATGACCCCGGAACAGCAGATGGCCTTCACCTTGAGCCTGGGTGAGATCGAGCCGGCCTCCCGCGCCAGCCTGCGCGACGAGAGCGATTATCGTCTGCCAAGTACCTTCCAGGACGTCTCGAACCTGGATAAGGACAACAAGCCGATGGAACGGTACGACCGGCGTCGCCTGTTCGCCATCGGCAACCGGCTGTGGCACTCCGACAGCTCCTTCAAAAAAATTCCGGCGAAGTATTCCTTGCTGCATGCGATCAGCATTCCGTCGAAGGGCGGTGACACCGAATTCGCTGATATGCGTGCCGCCTATGATGCGCTGGACGAAGAGACCAAGCAGGAAGTCGAGGGGCTGGTCTGCGAGCATTCTCAGATTTTCTCTCGCCAGCAATGCGGTTTCTTCGATCTGACCGACGAGGAGCGCGAGCGCTTCGCGCCGGCGCGGCAGACCCTGGTGCGGACCCATCCGGTGACGGGGCGCAAGTCGCTGTACCTCGCCTCCCATGCGGGTGGGATCATCGACTGGCCGGTGCCGGAAGCGCGCCTGTTTCTGCGCGACCTGATCGAACACGCGACCCAGCGCCAGTTCGTTTATGCGCACAAGTGGCGTGTCGGCGATCTGGTGATCTGGGACAACCGGCAGGTCATGCACCGCGCCCGGTCCTTCCCGGTCGACGAGCCCCGCGACATGCGCCGCACGACACTGGCCGGCGACGGCCCGACGGTGGCGGACCAGGCGGCCTAAAGCTTCAGGGACAGTTTTCGCGCGGCGGTGATCGCGCAGAGCGCCAGGAATATGAACGCCGCGACCGCGGTGAAGACCAGTTCTGGCTGGCCGTTGTCGAGCAGCCAGCCGAAGAACAGCGGGGTGATCCCGGATCCGACGGCGAAGCCGACAAAGACGAAGCCAAAGACCTTTCCGGTTTGTCCCGGCGGTGTCATCGCGCGGACCATCAGATCGCGCGGCGGCAGCACCAGCCCCAGCCCGATCCCAACGACCGTCATGATGGCGATCAGGAGAACCGGGTCGGACTCGACGCGCAGCGGCAGCAGGACGAAGATCGCCGCCAGGACCATCGCGGCACCGGCCGTAATCCCGTGCCGCGGGAAGCGGTCGACGATCAGCCCGGCCAGCAGGATACCGCCGACAATGCCGAACAGATGCCCGGTCAGCGCGGTGTTGGCGGCGTCGACGCTGATCCCGTGCAGCGTGATCAACCCGCCGGCGGTGAAGGCAACCAGCCCGCCGCTCGCCATGCCGTAAGTGATGAAGAAAAGGAGAAACAGCAGCACGGGAGTGGTCAGCAATAGGCCGAGTCCGCGCTTATCCGTCGCGATCCCGGTCGCCTGTTTCGGTGTGCTCGCGCTTTCGCCGACGAAGCCGCCGCTGCGCAGGAGCATCAGGGCCCAGAGAGCGAGACCGACAAGACCCGTCGCGATGAAAGCGGTGCGCCAGTCACTGAACTTCGCGATGGCCAACATGGTTAGTGGCGCACAGGCTCCGCCGAGGAAACCGGCGAATGTGTGTATCGAAAAGGCGCGGCCCAACCGCGATTCACTGATCGAGCCGGAAAGAATGGAATAGTCGGCCGGATGAAAGACGCTGTTGCCGAGCCCGGCGAACACCGCTAGTACCAGCAGTACCCAATAGGCGTCGGCGAAGCCGATCAAGGTGATCGCCGCCGCGTTGAGGCCGAGCCCGATCAGCAGCACGGGACGCGGCCCAACATGGTCGACCAGGAATCCGACGGGCGACTGTGCGAAACCGCCCAGCACGCTGTAGGCGGTCATCGCCAATCCGAGTTCGGCGTAGCTGACGCCGAAATCGTCCTTGAGGAACAGAAACATCGCCGGCAACGCCAGGAAATAGAAATGGCTGAGGAAATGCCCGGCGCTGATCAGCCCGATAATCCAGCTGTCCTGCCGCGGCCGTTCCTCGAGAACGGCGTCCATTGGGGACTCCAAATTGGGATACGAAGGACGGCGAATGTGCGCTCTTGCGGCCGTCGGATCAAGGGCGAACGTCACATTGAATCAATGGGATATGGTCACATGATGGATTGCGGTCCCGGGTCCGGCTTTTGTGGGAGCGACGGGTTACGGGGCGAAGCCGTCCAGGATGCCGGCGACCGTTTCGTCGAATGGGGCCGTCTTGCCGGTCGCCATTGACAGGATCATTGCGCCCTGCAGGCCCGCGAGGATTTGGGTTCCGGTCTGCCGGTTGCCCGCTGTCCCGGTGAGGGCGGTGTCGATCCAATCGAGTATGCTGCTGAAAAACCTATCGACGGCGGCCGCAACTGTGTCCGGCAAGTCGCGCGCTTCCGCGCCCAATACGCAGCACAGGCAATTCAATCCGTCTTGTTCCAGGGCCGTGCGGTAGACCTGGCACAGCCGAACCATGCGGTCATGTGCCGTTTCGGATGAATCGTCGGGGCCCCCCAGCGCGGTCAGCACCTTTTCCCGATAGCGATGCACGACGGCGACGCCCAGATCCGTCTTCTGCGGGAAATGGTAGTGAACGCTTGAGCTTTTGATCCCGACCTCGGCCGCGAGATCGCGAAAGCTGACGGCGTCGTAGCCGCCGGCGCGCATGTGCCGCTCGGCCGCCTCCAGGATTTCGATCGCCTTTTCAGAGTAGGTCACTTTATCCATGCGTTGTTTATCTATCAGTAGATAGGGGTTGACAACCGTAAATCACGCTTTTAATGATCTGTCTATCGACTGATAGATAGATACCAGGAGCAGAAAATGAAGGTCTATGAATTTAAGGGGTTCCCGAACCCGACGCGGGTCCGTCTCGCCCTGGCGGAAAAGGGACTGTTCGACGCGGTGGAATTCGTCCAGGTCAACGTGCCGGAGGGTGAGCACCGCAAGCCGGAATTTCTCGCCATCAACCCGTCCGGCGTCGTGCCCGTGCTGGAATTGGAGGACGGCACGCAGATTTCGGAATGCTCGGCGATCACGGAATATCTCGATCACGCCAAGGGCGACGCAGACCTTACGGGACATACGCCGAAATCGCGTGCCGTCATTGCGATGATGCAGCGTAAGGTCGAGGCGGGTTTCCTGGATGCGGTTGCGGCCTATTTCCATCACGCGACGGCGGGGCTTGGACCGGATATCGAGACCTATCAGAACGCGGCCTGGGGGGAGCGGCAAAGGGAAACCGCGCTCAAGACCATGGCGTGGATGAACGACGTTTTGGCCGATCAGGACTATCTGGCCGGTGACCAATTCACCATCGCCGATATCACCGCGATGGCAGGTTTCGACTTTGCCGGTTTCGCGCAGATCGACATGCCGGCGGAATTCACTCATCTCGCGGCCTGGCGCGACCGCGTCACCGCCCGTCCCAGCGTCAAGATCGCCGCGTAACCGAGAGGAGGCCGCCATGGAACTTAATGCCGACTTCACCAAACGCGTCGCGCTGCACGCCGCGGACCTGCCGTGGCGGCCTTCCCCGATGACCGGCGTCGAGCGCCGTATGCTGGACCGGATCGGCGATGAGGTGGCGCGTGCTACCTCCATCGTCCGCTATGCGCCGGGCAGCCATTTCTCGCCGCACACCCATACCGGCGGCGAGGAGTTCATCGTCATCGAAGGGGTCTTTCAGGACGAGCATGGGGACTTCCCGGCCGGGTCCTATATCCGCAACCCGCCGACCTCCCGACATACGCCGGGATCGGCGGCGGGCTGCACCATTATGGTGAAACTCTGGCAGTTCGACCCAGCAGACCGCACCCATATCCGTATCGATATGAACAAGATCGGCAGCATCCCGGCTGCGGACCGAGCAGGCGTAACGGTAACGCCGCTGTTCAAGGACGCGCGGGAAGATGTGCGGCTGGAACGGTGGGAGGCCGGTACCGCGGTGACACTCGACCGGGCGGGAGGCGCGGAACTGTTCGTGCTGGAAGGCGCTTTTGTGGAGGCCGGCGAGACGTTCGCGCGGCACGACTGGCTCCGCCTGCCCGACGGTGTGCCCGTGACCGTCGAAGCGGGACCCGAGGGCGCGACCGTCTGGGTCAAGTCAGGCCATCTGCGCTACGCCGCCGCGCCAGATTCGAATTGATCGCTGTCCCGTTGTAAGGGCCGGTGCGCTTAGAGGCCCAGCTGCGCCTTGGCGATAATGTTGTGCTGAATCTCGTTCGAGCCGGAATAGATCGACACTTTGCGGAAATGCAGATAGCCGGGCGTCACGCCGTTGGCGTATTCCGCGCCGATCGGCGGCTCGTTCCATCCGTGGCTCAGCGCGTTCAGCAGATAGGGGTTGGCGTAGTAGCCAATCGCTTTCATCTTCAGTTCGGTCAGCCGCTGATGGATTTCCGTATTTCGGATCTTGAACAGATTGGCTTCGGTCCCCAGCGCCTGGCCACCCAGCTCTCCCTTCCGTGACAGTTTGTCGAGCGCGCGCAGATTGAACGCTTCGAGGGTCCGGAGCTCCAGTTCGATCTTGGCGATCTCGCGTGCAAAGTCCGGATCTTCCGCCAGCGGCCGACCCGCGCTGACTTCATCGTCCTGGGCAATCTGCTTGAGTTGGCGCAGCAATGTCTTGTGCGTGCCGAGCGAGCCGCCGGACATGCGCTCATGCGCCAGCAGGTACTTGCCGATCGACCAGCCCTTGTCGATCTCGCCGACCGTATTGGCGACCGGCACGCGGACGTCCGTAAAGAACACCATGTTGGTTTCGTGCAGACCATCCATTAGATAGATCGGCCGAATTTCGATCCCGGGTGTTTTCAGGTCGACGAGCACGAAGGTGATGCCTTCCTGCTTTTTGCCCTCGCTGGACGTGCGCACCAGCATGAAGCACCAGTCGGCCCAATGCGCCTTGGTGGTCCAGGTTTTGGTGCCGTTGATTACCCAATGGTCGCCGTCTCGCTCCGCGCGGGTCTGCAGCGAGGCCAGATCGGAGCCGGAGCCCGGTTCCGAATAGCCCTGGCACCAGACTTCGTCGCCCGCCAGCATCGGCGGCAGGAAGCGCTCGCGCTGCTCCTCGGTGCCGAAGCCCATCAGGACCGGCCCGCACATATTGATGCCGAAGGTGACGAGCCGCGGCGCGCCTGACGTGCCAAGTTCCTCGTCGAAGATATATTTCTGCGTCAGGGACCATCCAGGACCGCCATATTCTTCCGGCCAGTTCGGCGCGACCCAGCCCTGTTTGTGGAGGATTTTGTGCCAGCCGACCACATCGTCGCGCTGCATCTCGATACCGTTCTCGACCTTGTATTTCAGCGCCTCCGGTGTCGCCTCGCGCAAGAAAGACCTGACGTCCTGGCGGAACTGTTCGTCTTCGGGGGCGAATGCGGCGTCCATCGGGTCAGTCCTTCGTGACGGTTGTATTGGCCGCCTATCTTGCGCCGTTTCGCTGCCGTCGACAATCGGATTGGCGAAAAACGATGTTTCGTGCGACCGTTCGCACGGCAAACGACATTAAGGGAGAGAGCCCGTGACCACATTCGATCTCGCCACCACCGATGCGCTGCTGTCGACGACGCGGGCGGTGCGCAAGCGGCTCGACATGGAACGGCCGGTCGAGCGATCCGTCATCATGGATTGCATCGGCCTGTCGCAACAGGCACCGACGGGCTCGAACAAGCAGGGGTGGCGCTGGGTGGTCGTGACCGACTCGGACAAGCGCAAGGTAATCGCCGATTACTATCGCAAGGGCGTGGGCGATTATTTGGTCACCGCGAAGGCAGCGGCGGAAGACCGCGGTGCGTCGCAGGACGCGCGGGTGTTCGATTCCGCGCAGTTTCTCGCCGACCGGATGCAGGACGCACCGGTGCATGTCATCCCCTGCATCGAAGCGGGCCACATCCCGGACGACGCGCCGCCACGTGCCTGGATCGGTCTCGGGGGGTCGATTTTCCCGGCGATCTGGAGCTTTCAACTGGCGCTGCGAGCGCGGGGCCTGGGCTCCTGTCTGACGACATTGCACCTGTCCTACGACAAGGAGGTTTCGGAACTGCTCGGCATTCCGGACACCATGCTGCAGATCGCGTTGCTGCCGGTGGCTTACACCAAAGGCACCGACTTCAAACCGGCGAAGCGTCCGCCCGCTGAAGAGATTACCCACTGGGAAAGCTGGTAATTCAATCCGCCATCCTGTCGCCCCGGCCTCCGAGCCGGGGCCCAGCCATGTAACGAACGATAGCGCAGCTGGTTACCGGCTCAACGGCGCTTTGCGCCTCGGCCGGGACAACAGATAGTGCGGATTGGACAGAAACGGTCCTTGACGCTAAAGAGTCGGCCCTTGGCGTGGCGAGCGCTATCGGACGAGGACACAACATCATGGAAAAACGCAGGCTGGGCCGGACCGGGTTCGAGGTGTCGGCATTGGGGTTTGGCGGCGGCCCGGTGGGCTTTCTGGGGACCGATCAGGACAGGGTGACGAACATCGTCAACTACCTGCTCGACAACGGCGTGAATTTCATCGACACGGCGGCGGGCTATCCAGGGTCCGAGGAGGCGCTCGGCAACGCGGTCAGCCACCGGCGGGACGAGTATGTGTTGGTCTCCAAATGCGGTCAGGCCTTCGACGATCTGGAGGGCGAGGCCTGGTCGGCGCAAGTGATCGAGCAAACGGTCGACCGCGCCTTGCGGCGGCTTAAGACGGACCGACTGGACGTCATGCTGCTGCATGGCTGCGATCAGGAGTTTCTGGAACGCGGTGAGGCGGTCGAGGCGCTGGTCAAGGCGCGCGACGCCGGCAAGATCCGCCATGCCGGCTATTCCGGCGACAACGAGGCGGGACTCTACGCCGCGGGACTGGACGCGATCGACGTCATCGAGACCTCGGTCAATATTTGCGACCAGGCCAATATCGACAGCTTGCTGCCGGAGGCCAAACGCCGCGATATCGGTGTCATCGTCAAGCGTCCGGTCGCGAACGCGGCCTGGCTCGGCGTCGGGCAACAGCCCGGTTTCTATGCGAACTATACGACCAGCTATGCGGAGCGGTTCGGCGCCATGGGGCTGGACCCGGCCGATCTCGGCGGCGGCGATTGGGCGGAAATCGCCTTGCGCTTTACCTTGGCGCAGGACGGGGTGACCACGGCCATCGTCGGCACGACCAATCCGGACAACGCCAAGCGGAATATCGAGGTCGCTGAAAAGGGGCCGCTGCCGGACGCGGCGATCGCCACGATCCGCTCAGCCTTTGCTGAGGCTGAGTCCGCATCCGGTGAAGCTTGGCTTGGTCTGCGCTAGATCGCCGACTATGATCTGCCGCTTCGTCGACAGCACGAAAACATACTCTGTTTCAAAGGGAGAATAGGTTTGCCTGGCCCGCTTGATGGAATTCGCATTATCGATATCACCACCGTTCTGCTTGGACCGTACGGGACGCAGATGCTGGCCGATGCCGGCGCCGACGTGATCAAAGTGGAAGCGCCGCCGACAGGCGACATCGCCCGTAATATGGGTGCGGTCAAGAACGTCAATATGGGCGGCATCTTTTTGAATGCGAATCGCAACAAGCGGTCCCTGGCGCTCGACCTGAAACAGGAATCGGCGAAAGAAGTTCTGCGCAAGCTGATCCCGACCGCCGACGTCTTCGTGCACAATATGCGCCCGCAGGCTATGGCCGGCCTCGGCTTCGGTTACGAAGCGGTATCGGCAATCAAGCCGGACATTATCTATGTCGGCGCCTACGGGTTCGGTCAGGATGGGCCCTACAAGGCGAAGCCGGCCTATGACGACGCGATCCAGGCGTCTTCCGGTCTCGCCAGCATGTTCCGGCGGCAGGATGGCGATGCCCGCTACGTGCCCGCCGCGATCGCGGACAAGGTTACGGGGCTGACAATGAGCCAGGCGGTCGCCATCGCCCTGCTGCACAAGGAGCGGACCGGCGAAGGGCAGTTCGTCGAAGTGCCGATGCTGGAAACCCTGGTCAGTTTCAATCTCGTCGAACACATCAATGGTTGCGCTTACGAACCGCCGATCAGCGAGCTCGGCTATGCCCGCGTGATGACCGCGTTCCGTCGGCCGTTCCCGACCAAGGATGGCTTCGTCTGCATGCTGCCCTACAGCGACAAGCACTGGCTGAACTTCTTCACTTCGGTCGGCCGGCCGGAACTGATGGAGGATCCGCGTTTCAGCTCCTACCGTGCCCGTATCGGCAGTGTCGACGATCTTTACGGCTTTGTCGGAGAATGCACGCCGGACCGAACCACGGCGGAGTGGGTCGAACTGTGCGACGAACAGCAGATACCCTGCATGCCGATCATCGACCTCGACGATCTACTCGAGGATGAACATCTGAACGCCGTCGGCATGTTCGAAAAACATCAGCATCCGACCGAAGGCGAAACCCTGTTGGTTCGCGCGCCGGTCAACTATGCCAAGACGCCGAACAGCATACGTAGCCACGCGCCGCGCTTTGGCGAACACGGTGCCGAAGTGCTGAGCGAGCTCGGTTATGACGAGGGCAGCATCGCCGAGCTGATGGAAGGCGGTGCGGTTCTGACC
>JAPPPC010000434.1 GCA_028817685.1 Rhodospirillaceae bacterium | reverse complement strand
GCCGTGGTGAAGCTTTGTCAGGGGTACTGGTTCAAATCGTGGAATATCAAGGTCGGCAGCGGCGTATCGGCGGACAGCGACCGGGTCGCGGCGGTGCGCGATGCGGTCGGCTCGGGCATGCAGCTGCGCATGGACGCCAATATGCAATGCGACATGAAGCATGCGTTGGAACTGTGTTCCGCCGTCAAGAACTGCGACATGCAGCTGTTCGAGCAGCCCGTCCAGAAGGACGATCTCGAAGGGCTGGCGCAGATCCGGCGCAAGGGCGGGCTGCCGATCATGGCGGATGAATCGATCAGCGACCATGCCAGCCTGGTCCGGGTGATCCAGGCGGATTGCGCGGATTATGTGAAGTTCGGCATCAAGCAGGCGGGTGGCCTGCTGACCGCTTCCCGCATGCTGGCGACGGCGGAGGCGGCCGGGCTGCCGGTTGTGCTCGGCCACGGTTTCGGGCTCGACCTCAGCACCATGGCGGAGATCATGCTCGGCGCCACTTCGCACAATGTCGTGCCCGGTCTCGAATGCGTCGGGCCGCTCAAGGTGGTCGATACGGTCGCCACCACGCGGCTCGATATCGGGGCGGGCAGCCTCGACGTGCCGGCCGGACCGGGGCTCGGCATCACGCTGGACGAAGCGAAGCTGGCGCAATACGGCGCGGCGGCCGCGTAGGCAAAGGGGAAGCGGGCGACCCGGGGTTTCGGGCCGCCCGCCGAGGGTGTTACGCCGCCAGTCGGCAGGCCGAACAGATCTGCGCCACGTGCCGGTGGTCGGTGCCGCAGCAGCCGCCCAGGATCGTCACATGCGGCATCCGCTCGCGGATCGCCCGGTATTGCGCGCCCAGTTCGGTGGGATTGCCTTGGTCCAGCTCCGTCGAATTGTCGAGCTCCTCATGGCTTTTCGTCGACGCGTTGGCACGGATACCGCGCAGCCGCTTTATCCATGGTTCGTCCGCCCGCAAGGCCTCGTCGAAATGCGTGGGATGGGCGCAATTGACCATGTAATAGGCGGGCCCGTTTCCGGTCAGCCGGTCCACTTCCTGGATCGCGTTGCCAAGCGTTTGCGTGGTCGGAATTCGGCCGTCGGTCTCGGTCGTGAAGGAGATGACGACGGGCATGCCGGCGGCCTGCGCCGCGCGCGTGATCCCGACGGCTTCGCCGACATGTGTCATGGTCAGGGTCGTGACGAGGTCGGCGCCAGCCTCGGCGAAGGCTTCGATCTGATCGCGGTGATAGTCCGCCGCCTCGTCCGGCGTCATCAGTTCTTTCGGATTGTAGCCGTCGCCGCGAGGGCCGATATTGCCGCTGATCACCATGCGGGTCTGCGGCGTTTCATAGGCCTCCCGCAGCGCGGCCATGAACCGGACCGACTTCTGGTTCGCGGCGTAGAGTGCCTCCCAGCCATAGCCGAGTTTCTCGCCCCAGTCGCGGTTTGCGCGCCAGGTCGGCGTCTCCAGGATGAAGCCCCATCCGGCGTCCAGCGCGATCTGAATGTGGCGTTCGAAGTAGCGTGCGATTTCGTTGCGGCCTTCCAGCGTCTCAAGCAGCGGAAAAGCGGCGAATTCCGGCAGGTCGATGCCTTGCTGAAAATACAAAAATGTTTCGAGGCCGCTGTCCGTCAGAAAAAAGTCACGGCTCAACTGCGGCAGGTTGTGTCGATACTGGCTCATAAATCCATCTCACATCGGTTAATGACAAACGGTGCCCGCGTCGGCGGGAACGGCGCTTTATCTACCGATGCAAGATGTCTCGATGATTTCTGGCTCGGTCTGTAATTGTTTCAATTGTTGTTTGAGCCGGGCTGCCGGACCAATGTCTCCGTCAATCCGTCGACCCCAGCGCGCCGGGCGGTTTGGATTCGTGGAACCGCTGTTCGAAGTTTTCGTAGAAGCGCTCCAGCGTCTCCATCATCAGGGCGCGGCAGGTCTGGTCGACCACCCGTTCGAGCAAGAACTTCACGCCGTTCAGCCCGCCGAACATCGGCCCGATGCTGAGCGTGGCGGCGGCGCCCAGCATGCTGATCCGGTTCAGCACCGGGCAGCTACCCGGTTTGCGTTCCCGGAATTCACAGGCGCTGCCGAGATAGGGCTGATCGATCAATACGGCGTTGTCTTCGCCGTTGGGCGGGGTGAACCGGTCGCACCAGCGCAACATGTGCGGCGCCAGCGACGCCATTTCGGGCCGCCGCCCGATATCCATCTCGAAGCCGGTCCCGAAGATGAGAAAGTCGAACCGTTCCTCGCCCTGCGGCGTGGTGACGACGACTTTGTCGCCTTCCATTCGGGCCGCCGTCCAGGGACTGCCGAGACGCAGCGCGAAGTTTTCGAGAGACAGCGCGCGCTCGACCGTATGCCGGGGCGGCGGAATCGGTGTTTCGGTAATCGCCCGCACGAACCGCCAACGATACAGGTCCGGGAAGTCCGCGAAGTGGCGCATGAAGCCCGCATTCTCCAACCCCTTCTTCGCGCTGAGCCAGGGCAGCTCCGGCCGGCGGCAGAAGAGCCAGGACCGCTTGGCGCCACGCTCGGCAGCGACGATCGCGCTGTCGAAGGCGGAAGCGCCGGCGCCGAGAACCCCGACGTCCAAACCTTTCAACGGTTCGAAACCGATCTCGTCCGCGGCGTGCGCCCAACGGTCCGCCGGTAGATTGTCGGTGAGGCCCTCCGGAATGCGTGGCCCGCCGCTGCCCAGCAGCCCGGTGGCGAGCACGACCCGCCGGGTGCGGAAAACCTTTGTTTCGTCTCCCTGGCGAACCGTCACCCGCACGACATGTTCATCGCCGTCGATCGACAATACATCCGTGTCGTTCTGGACGGGCAGGTCGAGCGTCTGCCGGAACCACTCCAGATATTCCATATATTCCGGCCGTGGGATGCGCGGCAGCGCCTGCCAGGACTCCACGCCGAACCGCGCTTCCCAATAGGCGCGGACCGATAGGCTGGGGACGCCGAATTCGATGCCGGACAGTTCCTTGGCTGTTCGCAAGGTCCGCATGCGGGCGAAGGTCATCCAGGGGCCTTCCCGGCCGGCCGGCGCCTTGTCGACGACCATCAGGTTTGTCACTTTCGCGCGCATCAGGCCCCAGGCGAGGCCGAGACCGTATAGCCCGCCGCCGACGATCAGCACGTCGAGCACCGGTTCGCCCCCCACGTCCGGTGCGGCCGGCACCCAGGGTTGGTAGTTGTGGCGCAGCAACGCGATCTCATGCTGCACGCGGTCTTCCAGCCAAGCCAGTCCCGGGACGTCGCCGTCACCTTTCATCGTCTTACGTCCTTCCTCGGTGCTTATTCACCATGCCAGACCTGGTCCAACAGGCGCAGCCAGTTGCCGCCGAGAATCTTTTGGAGCCGTGTTTCCGTCCAGCCCCTGGCGTGCATCTCTTCCGTCAGGTTTGGAAATTCGTCGATCCGCTGAAACCCTTTCGGTTTGCTGATCGTTGCCGACGCGAATTCGGTCAGGACCCGGGCCGTCCCCTTATCCTTCGCGGCCCATTCCTGCCAGGGGCCGGGCCGGGGACGGTTGAGCGAGAAGTCGGAGCCGATGGCGACATGATCCTCGCCGACCAGATCGACCAAATGGGCGATGGCATCGACCACGTCCGCCACCGTCGCGTCGTTTCCCGCCGCCAGCCCCGGGGCAAACAGCGAGGCGCCGATGACGCCGCCCTTGTCCGCACACTTCTTGAAGAGGCTGTCGGACTTGTTGCGCGGTACATCCTTCAATGCCCGTGGCAGGCAATGCGTAATGGCACAGGGTTGGATGGAATGTTCGATCGTTTCTGCCGCCGTCACCTCGCCGACATGGCTGAGGTCGCACAGCACGCCGATCCGATTCATCTCCGCGACCAGTTCCCGGCCAAACCCGGTAAGGCCGGAATCCGTTTCCTCCAGATAGCCCGCGCCGGCGTAGTTCTGCGTG
The DNA here is from genome assembly GCA_028817685.1 of Rhodospirillaceae bacterium. GTDB lineage: Bacteria > Pseudomonadota > Alphaproteobacteria > UBA8366. The sequence goes on along the minus strand of JAPPPC010000434.1, from coordinate 4,583 downwards.
TTGTAAGTAAGCTGCATGACGCCGATGCCAAGCGCCTTGAACACCGCGACATAGTCCAGCCGGTCCTCCAGCGGGGAGGTGTTCTGCCATCCCATGATGATGCCCAATTTGCCGGCGGCTTTGGCCGCACGGATGTCGGCGGTGCCGCGGATCGGCATGACGATGTCGGCATGGGCATCGAACAGTCGGTGCCATTCCGTCACCCGGTCGATGCCGCCGCGAAAATTCTCCCACAGTATCGCCGCGTGATTGATGGCGGTGACGCCGCCGCGCAGCGCCTCTTCCAGGAGGGAACGGTCGAAATCACAGCATTGCAAGCCGTCGATGACGATGGCGTCGGCGTGAATGGATGCGGCGTCGGGCATTGTCGCACTCCTATCCTTGTGCCCCAGTGATCGCCCGCTCGAGGAACGTCAGCCGGTCCTGTCCCCAAAACAGCTCGCCGCGAAAGACGTAAGTCGGCGTGCCGAAGATACCGATGCGCTGCGCCTCCGCGAGATTGCCGTCCCAGACTTCCTGGACATCCGGCGGCAGCGGTTCGGAGACCAGGTCCGGGCCCGCGGGACCGAGCGTCTCCGCGGCGATAGACCGCAACGTGTCGAGATCGGCAATGTCCCGGTCCTCCGCCCAAAGCGCGCGCTGCATGGCAAAAGAAAAGGCGCGCGCATCCAGACCGTCGCGCTGTGCCGCGATGACGACACCGGCGGCAACTTCAATGGTCCGGCAGGGGTAGAATTTGGGGACCAAATTGAGCTTGATCCCGAGATGTTTGGACCAGCGGTCCAGCTCGACCGCATGATAGTCCTGTCGGGGCTGCGGCCGCGTGCGCAGCGGGATACCGCCATTTTCCTGAATGACCCGGATCGGGCGCAGGACGAGCGGCACGCCGCACCGGTCCGCCAAGGCGTATAAGCGCTCCGCACCCATATAGGCCCAGGGCGATGATGGCCCATAGAAGGCGTGAATAGACTCTGCGCTGCTCATGATGTTCCCCCGATCCTACCTCGGCCTCTGTGGCCGCGGTGCGTTACACCGCCGCCACAATAACAGGTCTCACCGGCCGGATAGGGGAAAGTAACTTATCGGGCGGCGCGAAAAATCTTGTGGCAATTGGAGCAGACGCGCCCGGTGTCGCGAAACCAGGCTGCCAAGGCTGAACGGTCGGGCGTTTCGGCGAGTGCGGCGAGGCGCTTCGCGCTGTCGCCCAGCTCAAGGAAAAGGGCGTCGAACTCTTGGCGGCGGTCATCGATGACCGGCGAGGCTTCACTCGGTTTATCGTAACTTCCGGCGGGGAACAGACCGGCCATCTGCCCGCTATGCCCGCGGATCGCCTCGGCGGAGCGGGAGAGGGTGGCGGGATCGATAGGGTCGGTGTTTCGAATGATCGCCTTCAAACTCTTCATCGTCTTGCCGAGCATGGACATCAGTTCCATCCGCTCTTTGACCACGCCGGTTGCACCATCATGCGCGAGGGCAAAGGGCACACTTGCAATGCAGACAACCATAAAGGCTGAGCGGAGACAGTATTTTCCGACTGTCTTCCGCAGTTCGGTCATACCTCGCATTCGGGCCATCACACCCCTCGCACGCGTTGCCGCCATCGGTTCAGGTTGCGGCGACGCTAAAAGATTCCAGAAGAGGAAGGTGCATTTTGTGTGCATGTTCAGATGCAGAATTTTTAAACATGGGCGGCGGACAGTGATTGTCTGCTGTGGTGGACTCCTTCTTGGGGCCGCCGCTGCAAACGCTGCGGATAGACATGAGCATGTGAGTCCCTACCGAGGTCAGGAATCGCGGCAGATCAAGAGCCTGTCGGCGGCCGATATCGAGGAATTGTCCAAGGGCGGCGGCTGGGGATTCGCCAAGGTAGCCGAATTGAATGGAATTCCCGGTCCGGCGCACCTTCTGGAATTAAAGGACCAGATCCCGTTGGCTCCGGAACAGGTCGCTGAAATCACCGCGCTGTACCGGGATATGAAAATTGCCGCACAGGACAAAGGGGCGGAATTGATCGCATTGGAACGCGCCTTGGACCGGAAGTTCCGCGAAGGCACGGTCACCGCTGTGTCCCTGGAGCGGATGCTGGGCGAGATCGGAAAAGTCCGGAGCGATTTGCGTTTCGTTCACTTGAAGACGCATCTGAAAACGCCTGAAATTCTCACACCTGATCAAATCCGCCGTTACAACCAATTGCGCGGTTACGCGAAAGCGGGTCCGTGCGATGCGGTTCCGGAAGGGCACGAGGCCGTGCGATGGCGACGCCACAATGGCTGCCGATAAGTGTCTCGCGCTATCGCTGCCATTTCACCGTGCAGGCAATCCAGATCAGGATCGTGGCCAGGACGAGATAGACCACCGTGCCCAGCACCATGTTCTCCAGGCTGACGCCGGCATCCATCATGAATCCCATGGCCGGCGGACCGAGGGCCGAAGCGAAGACGCTCAAGGTCGCGGCCATGCTGCGGATCGCGCCGATATGGCGGGTGCCGCCGAACTCCGCCCACATGACCGGCGCGATGGTCTGGCGCAGCCCGCCGGTGGCACCGGATAGGGCGAGATAGGCCCAGGCCCAGAGCGGGTCGTCCATATAGGCCAGGATCAGGATGCCGAAGATGTAGGGCACCAGGATCACCCAAAGCAGGCGCGTCGCGCCGATCCGGTCGACAAGCGGTCCTGCGGCCATGGAAAACAGCGTGGTCATCACCGAGAACACGGCGTATCCGGCGGTCACCCAACCGGCGGACCAACCCTTCATTTCGGCTACGGTGAGCTGGTGGAAGAACAGTGCCGTCTCGATGATCGATGGCGCGACCGTGCCCGGCAGGATGAGAAAGAAGAACGGATGGGTCAGGACTTGGCGCAAGGTCAGGCTTTGATCGTCCGGTTCGGGTGCATGGCCGGCCGCGGCCGGCGACGGGCGTTCCGAAGCCCGTGCCGGGTCGCGCAGCAGCCAGATTACGGCCGGCACCAGCAGCACCGCTGTCGCGATTCCCGCCATTAGATATGTGGTGCGCCAGCCGATGAGCGCGATCAGCGCCACCGCCGCAAGCGGCAGTATGGCGCGCCCGGCCGGAAATCCAAGGGAGACGATGGCGACCGCCTTGCCGCGATCCTGCCGGAAATGCTTCACCGTTGCGGTCAGCGATGTATGGCTCGCGAGGCCCTGGCCCATTTGGCGCAGCATGAAGATCACCGCGACCAGGAAACCGGCGGCGGGACACAGCGCGGCACCGATGCAGGCGAGCGCCAATCCGATACTGACCAGGATCGCATAGCGTTTGAGCGGTACGCGGTCTATCCAGCTTCCGGTAAAGGGCAGCACCGCGGCCGACAACAGAGTGCCGGCCATGTAGATCGTGCCCCATTCGGCGTGGCTGAGGCCGAATTCGGCGCGGATTTCCGGACCGAACACGCCGATGAAAAAGGTCTGTCCGAAACTGGAGGCGAGCGCCATCAGGAACCCGAACCCCAGGAACTGCAGGTTCGCGCGCGCGAAGGTCAGATAGCCGGAAGGGGCCGCGGCGGTTGCCGGGCGGGTCATGCAGGCGTTCCCGAATTGGCGAATGGCCGGCAACCCGTAACCTAAATCGCCGACCGGAGCAACGCGGACCGGTGGTGTTTTGCATCGCGGGCCCCGCCGCGTAAAATCGCCGCCGTCATTCGGGCGGCGGGGCCGCTCTTCTGGGAGTGTGAGACATGGAGCAGTACCCGGCCGTTCAGTTCATGGTCACGCATGGGCGCAAACTGTCCATCCTTGTTGGGTTGGCGCTGCCGATCCTGGTGGCGCTGGGCATGGTTTTCGCTGGGTGGCACTGGGTTTGGGGCATCGCCGCGATCGCCGCTGGCGCTGGCCTCGGGTTCGCGTTCCGCACCTTCGCGGAGCTGACCCAGATCATCGCCGACATGCTGTTGCCGCAATAGGGAGTGCGTGCTGTGAGTGACGATATAGTCATCATCGGTGGCGGGCTTGCCGGCCTGACCACGGCAAACCGCGCGGCGGAGCTGGGCCTCAACCCGATCCTGTTGGAGCAGGGTTCCGATCCGCAATATTTCTGCAATTCGCGATTCGCCGGTGGCATCCTGCATGTGGCATTCAAGGATTTGACTGCGTCGCCGGATGAGATTGCGGCGGCGGTCCGGGCGCAGACCGGCGAGGGCGAGGCGACCGCGCTGGGCCCGGTCATGGCGGAGGAATGCGGCCGCGCGCTCACCTGGCTGCGCGGAGAAGGCGCGAAATTCATCAAGGGTGGGTCGCTGGAGTTCATGCGCTGGATCCTGGCACCGCCGCGGCCGCGCGGCGCCGGATTGGATTGGAAGGGCCGCGGGCCCGACGTGCTGTTGCGCAAACTCACCGCCAACCTGTCCGAACGCGGTAAGGCCGTTCGGTTGAACGCGCGGGCCCGGGAACTGGTCTTGGAAGGCGGCCGGGTAACCGGCGTCGTCGTCGAAAGTGGCGGGACCATGGAGACGATCCCGGCGGCGGCTGTGGTGATTTCCGATGGCGGGTTTCAGGCCAATATGGATTTGATGCGCCGTTACGTGTCACCGGCACCGGAGAAGCTGTTGCAGCGCGGGGCGGCGAC
>JAPPPC010000148.1:6939-8523 GCA_028817685.1 Rhodospirillaceae bacterium | reverse complement strand
CCCGTGATCCGCGAAAGGAATATGGTTCAATTATAAATGGGTGTTGTCCGCGTCGAACGAGCCCCAGCCGCCATCTTTACTCTGCATGCCGACGACCCATTCGATCGCCCGGTCAAGATTCTGCTTGAACTTGGGGTCGCCGGACCGGTCGAGTGCCATGGCCACAACGGCGGAATCATCCACATCGGGATAATGGTCGTTCGAATATTCGAAGGCCCAGCCGCCGGGCCGCAAATTTGGACGGCGGTCGGACCAATCGCCGACCACGTCGAGTATCTGACGGTCGGCCATCCATTGCATGGCACTATTGATAGATTCGCTATCCCGAGGTTCGCCGGCTTCCATCATCGCTTGTACGGCCAGCCCGGTGTCCCATACGGGCGACAGGCAAGGCTGGCAGTAACCACGCTCCTCATCCAGGACCAAAAGCTTGCGGATGGCGGCTTTCGCCGTCACCAGATCCGGATGGTCCTTTGCGTAGCCGAGCCGATCAAAGGCCATGACGGTGTTCGCCATGGCCGGAAAGATTCCGCCCAAGCCGTCTTCACCGTTCAGCCGTTCGCGAATGAAATCAATTGCCGCCGTGATGCTGCGCTGGCGCCGATTCTTCGGAAACTGACGTTCGATGACGCGCAAGACCTTATCGAACCCGATCAGCAGGTCGCCCCAGAACGAGCCGGTCGGATTGTTCATATAGGAGCGCACTTCGTTCGCCGGCGTTACGAACAACTCGTCGATATGGACACCGCGCGGATTGCGGGCACGGGGTTTCAGCGCCATCAGAATCAATAGCGGTGCGATAACCGTCCGCGACCAATACGACACCTTGGATAGGTGGAACGGGAACCAGCGCGGCAGCAGCATGATCTCGATCGGCATGACCGGGACGGCGCGCCAGGGAAGCTGATCAAAAAGTGCCAGGGTGATTCGGGTGAACACGTTACTCGACGCCGCACCGCCATGTGCCAGAATCGCGTCACGGGCCCGCAGCATATGGGGCGCATCGGGCGAATCGCCGGTCAGTTTCAGCGCATAATAAGTTTTGACGCTGGCACTGATATTGAACGCGCCGCCATAGAAAAGCGGCCAACCGCCATGGTCGGCCTGTTGTTCACGCAAATAGACGCCAAGCTTCCGCTCGATATCCTCGTCGATCTCGTCAAGAAAATGTTCCAGAAGGATATATTCGGACGGGATCGTGGTGTCGGCTTCCAACTCGAAAAGCCAGTGCCCGTCCTTATGCTGGCGGTCGCGAAGCCGGTCTCTGACATCGTCGACAACGCGCCCGACCGACGCTAGAAGGGAATCCTCTTCCCCTAACGTGCCACCGCCCACGAGTCCGCGGCTTTCCTCAGCTTGCCTCGCAGCGTTCATCGGCCCCGCGCGATCATTTTTTTGGTCGCATGTTTCATTTTGGTGACCCCCGGTACATGCGATATCGATTTCCGGTTGTCAATGATCGTTCATGGGAAAGTGAGTGCCGGTGAGGCGGCGAAAAAACCTAATGTGCCGCTTTGACGGCGTCGGCTGCTTTATGTCCTGACCGGATCGCGCTTTCGATGGTGGCGGGCAGGCCGGTATCGG
>JAPPPC010000148.1:0-6929 GCA_028817685.1 Rhodospirillaceae bacterium | reverse complement strand
TGGAAACGGGTTGCGTACCCGGTAAGCGTTCCGGGGGGAACGCGCATGGCATCCGGCGTCTGGGAAAAGGTGGCCCGCCGTTCTTTGACGACTCTGTAGGGCGGAATCTCGCCGGAAATGTCTAGAGCCCGTTCGATATCTCGCCAAACACCATCCGCGATCTCTGCTGCCGATTTTTCGGCCAGCGCGTCGGTCGCGCTGACGGTAACCGAAAGGACGCGCCCGCGCAGAAACAACCATTCCGCGATACCGTTGAGGACGCCGAGAACTGGGCTTTCGTCGGCGAATGCCGGCGCCTGGGGCAGCTTGAAATGGACATTCACGATCGCATGATTGCCTTCTGGTACCGGTATTTCTGGCAGCAAGCCATTCAAGCCGGCCGGCGGTATCGCAAGAATGACGGTGTCGTCGCGCGTCAGGTCGATGCTGCCATCGGTGAATTCGAGCCGCACGGCACGATTCGCTTCGGTGGCGACCTCTCTGAGCCGCCGGTTGAAGCATGTAGCCGCGTTGTTTGCGTCCAGATAGGCGAGGGCCGGTGAGACAAAGCTGTCGGACAGACCGTCCCGCGCGATCAGAGGTCGGCACGCTGCACCGCCCTGCGCAAAGGTTTCCCGGAAGACCTGCCACAACGGTCCGGCGGCGGCCCGGTCGAGAGGGGTGTTCAGGGCGGCGACCGCCAGGGGTTCTAGAAACCGCGTAAAGAAGGCACCGGTCTGCCCGAACAGCGATGCGACGGTGGCGTCCGGCCTTGCCCAGGCAAGCCTGATGATGGACAGGAAGTCGCTGACACTGGTTCCCGGCGGGCGGCAATCCGCCTGCAGAACCCACCATGGCACGCGACCGGACCCAAGGCGCACCGTCCACCGTTCCCCGGTGGCGATATCGACGAAGGGAAATCGCGCGTCACGAGGCCCCATCAGTGTGTCACCCGCCCCGATTTCTTCGAGAAATGCCCGCGCCGAGCGGTTGCCGCTCAGCAGCAGGTGATTGCCATTGTCGATCGTGCAGTCGAGTGCGCTGTCGTGAAACGATCGGCAGCGGCCCCCGGCATGGCCGCTCGATTCGTGCAGAAAAACCTTTCGGCCCGCGCCGGCAAGCCGCACAGCTGCCGCGAGCCCGGCCACACCGGCCCCGACGATGTGCACATTGCTCACGAGAAGAAGCTGTGGCGGAGCGCGATCCAGACTTTCTCGGCGCGCGAGATCCGGACCGGTTCCGCGAGACGGTCCCATCCGCGCGCTTCCAGCCCAGCCAATGTCCGTTGATAGACCGCTTTCATCAGGATAGCGGGTCGCATCTTGCGGCGGTCCAGGCGCGGCAGGATCGCTTCGGTTTCCGCAAAGGCGCGTTTCGCATGTTCGGCAAGGTCGGCGCAGACCGACGCCAACGCGGGATCGACCAACAGGGCGCCGGGTTCCGTCGCCCTAACATTATGTTTGTCGAGCAGTTCCCGCGGCAGGTAGAGGCGGCCGTCCGCCGCATCCTCGTGCACGTCGCGCAGGATATTTGTGAGCTGCAGCGCGTTGCCGAGGCTGACCGCAAGCGCCGGCGCGGGAGGGCGCGTCTCGCCGAACGCGTGGATTGACAGCATGCCAACCGCGCCCGCAACGCGGCGGCAATACAACATTAGTTCCTCGAAGGACGGTCCCCAGATCGGCCCGTCGGCGTCCATTTGCATGCCGTCGATGACAGCCATGAATTCCGCCTTCGGCAGCGCGAAATCCCGAACCGGGTCGAGCAGCGCCTGCGTGGTTGGCAGGGTCGGTTGCCCCTCGTAAAGACGGTCAATCTCGTCGCGCCATTCGCTGAGCTGGCGTAATTTGTCCTCCGTCGCGCCGGGTTCGTCGGCAACATCGTCGACTTCTCGGCAGAAGGCGTAGATTGCGTACATGGCGTCGCGGCCGTCCCGCGGCATGACCCGCATGCCGAGCCGAAAGGAAGAGCCGGATCGCGCAACGACATCAGCCACGTGACGTTTCGGATCGACCGCCGCCGCCGGCGATGGATTCGAATTGTCATTTGGGGTCAGTTGCTCGGTCAAAATACGCTCACAGCCGAATCGGACGGGGTCCGTATATATCAGGTTTCGCTGAATCGCGCGCGATTTCGTCGGGTCTGGATCGCCTTACGCTGGCTTTCGGCGCAAGGCCGCCCAGATACCGCTTACCCCGCATAGCAGGTAACGCGGCTTGCTCAAAACAACACGTTCGGCAAGCGGGTCCCGCTGGCGTAGCTCTATGACGAGCCTCTCGGCAATACACAGGATTGTCGCCGCTTCCATGGCAAACCGTGTATTGCGGATTCCAGGCGGCAGGGCGCGGGCCGTGTCGAGTAGCGCTTCCGTTGCGTCGAGGCATCGGTCGATTACCTCACGGAGTGCTGTGTTGGCGGCCAGATTATCGAGCGCATCAACGGTTACACCGGCCTCTCGCATCCAGTTGAGCGGGAGATACACCCGATCGAGCGCATGAAAATCGTCCTGGCAATCTTGCAGGTGATTGAGGACCTGCAGCGCGTTGCATAGCGCGTCCGAGGCCGGATAGGTTTCTTTCGATTCGCCATGCAGGTCGATCAGAAAGCGCCCCACGGGCGCTGCCGAGTGCAGGCAGTAATGGATCAGCTCGTCCCAGGTCTCGTACCGCAGCTTCACGGCATCTTGTTTGAAGGCGGTCACCAGATCGATGCCGTGCTGCAGATCGACTCCCATTGCTACCATGCTGGCGTGAACGGCCCGCGCTTTATCCAGGCCTTCGTCGGCTGCATCCTCGCCGCGGAGGATCTTCTCGAATTGGTCCAGGCGCGCGATCTTGTCGTCCGGTGCGAGGTCCGGGTTGTCCGCGATATCGTCGATCGCCCGGGCATAGGCGTAGTAGGTCGCGACGTGCGGACGCAGATGAGCCGGCAACAGCCAGGAACCGACGGGAAAGTTCTCGTCGCCTGCCTGTTTTCCGGAAGGGGTTTCGACCATGGCCGTCAAGATGCCTCGCTGCGCTGCAGATTATCGCGAATAGACGCGGCCTTTCCAGCCGCCGCCGACACCGCGCCAATGGCGCCATGCCGAATCCACCGTCATGACGGTATAGAGCAAGGCCGCGATAGGCAGAAACAGGGCGGCGGTGCGCGGCCCTTCGTAGAACCGTAACGTCGGGCTATAGACCCCGATCATCAAACCGTAAGCCGCGCCGCCGAGGAGGGCGGTGGCCGGGTCGTGGTGCAAACCGTATCCGATCAACAACAAAGGCGGCACCAGATATACCAAGATCATGCCGAATACCGTGCCGACCAGGCTGAACGGCGAATAATTGAGCTGCGTGTAAGCGGTGCGCGCGACCATGTTCCAGACCCCGGAGAGACCGCCATAGGGCCGGGCGCTGCGGGTTTGCGACGAGAGGCCGAGCCAAAGCGTGCTACCAATCCGCCCCAGAAGCGCCGCGAGGGCACAATCATCTATCAGGGCGTCGTGGATGCCGGCCAAGCCGCCCGCCGCTTCGAGAGCCTGCCGGCGGACCAGCATGCAGCCCCCCGCCGCCGCGAAGCAGCGACCCCGGTTCACATGAGCGAAGGGATAGAGCATCTGGAAGAAGAACACGAAGGGCGGGATCAGAAAGCGTTCCCAAAACCCTCGGGCATCCAGCTTGACCATAATCGAGGTTAGATCGGAATTCCCTTGTGCCGCCTGGGCCGCGAGGCGCCGCAGGTTCGATCCGTCATGGACGATGTCTGCGTCGCAGAACAAATAGAAATCCGCCCCGGGAGCGATTTCGCTTGCCCGCGACACCCCTTGGGACATTGCCCAGACTTTTCCGGCCCAACCGTCAGGCAGGCTGCTGCCGGTGACGATGTGGAGGCGCTCCGCTTGGTCAGTCATCGCGGCGCGGGCAGCCTCGGCCGTGCCGTCGTCGCTCCGGTCGTCGACCAGGACGATGGGAAACGGTTTCGGATAGTCCTGCTTCAGCAAAGAACTGACGGTTGCGCCGATGACGTCCGCTTCGTTACGGGCTGGAATGATGGCGACGATCTCGGGCCACTGCGCCGGCGCTTCGATCGCGCCGTCCCCGATGCGCTGATCGGCGCGCCAGAAACCGCCGCGAAAGAGGGACAAGTATATCCAGACCGCGAGCGACAGGCCGGCAATGCCCATCAGGGCGGTTATGTCAGACGCGAAAGACATACTCTTTGTCGGACGTCCGCTCGATGTCGGGGGGGAAACTCAACCGCTTGTCAGCATAGTATTGCGCCCGATGGTCGCCCTCCGACAGCCGGTTGTAGGTGACATAAAGGACGCGTCGCCGCTGATCGGTCAGGTTGGGCGCCGATTGGTGCGGTGCGTAGGAATCGAAAAAGACCACGTCGCCGGGCGCTGTCGGGCAGGGCGCGAAGGACATGCCGTCCATGTCAGTATCGTCGAGCGGTCGCCATTCGTCACCGACGAGGCCCTTATCGTGCCAGCCTTTGACCATTTCCAGGCAGCCATTTTCCACGGTCGCGGGATCAACGCTGACCAATGCGGTGATGTAGAAACCGGCATAGTGGTTCCACCCGGCCTGGGCGTCCTGATGCGGTTTGAATCCGTCCCCGCCCGGCATCTTCATGTTGATCTTTTCTTTGAACAGCACCGCTTTTTCACCGAGCAACTGCGAAACGGCATCGACCAAGAGCCCTTCGCGCATCAGTTGGTCAAAATTTTTATGATAGGGGCAGAAATTTTCGACCCGCGAGACCACTTTACCGGCGCCCGCAATGACGCTGTCCTCGTAATAGACCATGTGCCGGCCCGCTTGTTCTTCCCAGGCGAGGATCTCGTCCGACCAGAGCGAAATCTTGTCGACCATCTCGGCCTCGTACATGCCGGGTACGACCAGGTAGCCATCGTCCAGAAAACTTTGAATTTGAGCCTTGGTTAACATTTTGGAACCTTGCTGTTCTGGCTGTCGCAGTGCTGAAACACCAACGCCAGACATGTTCTTTATCTCGCATGAAGGTGTGCCGGCTTCAAGGCACTTCCGCCTGCGGCATATGAACCGGTATCCGACCGCAGATAAGACCGCAACGGGGTTACAGACCGGGTGCGTTTAGAGTCCGTTAAGGACTCGCCTCACATAATCGAGATTGCCTCCGATCGAGCTAGAATCGAGTAGCCGAACAGTATGAGTCCAACGTCAGGTTCCTTCGCGAATACGAGCTCGGACGACGCCTGCCGACGGATCGTGGATGCGCTCGACGCGCTTCGTATCGGTGTCGCGATGTATGATCGCGACGATCGGCTGACTTACTACAACACCCATTTCCAATACATCTTTCGGTCGTTTGGGCTGCTCGACGATTTGATCGGCATCGAGTTCAGAGAACTTTTGATGTGCAAGCTGAATGCCGGTGAAATCGCGGGACCGCACGTGGTCGCGGACCCCGAGGGTTGGATCGAGCGCCGGTTGGCACGGCGTCGCAATCCGACCCATGGGCCGATTGAGGAGCGCCTGACAGACGGTCGCTGGATCCGCATCAGTGAGCGAACCCTCAAGGATGGCGGTACGATCTCGATCTACACCGATATTACCGGTGCAAAATCGGACAGCCAGGGATTTGAGGATGCGGTCGAGGGGAGTGCGGACGCGCTGGCATTTTGGGACCAGAACGACCGATTGGTTCTCCGTAACAGCGCCTTCATCGAGCTATTCAGTGTCGTCGATGATGACGTTGCGCCAGCGACCTTGTGTCAGGACGTTTTCGATGTCGCCGCGCGGCATCTGTTCGACACCGAAGGCGACGACCCGGCCCGTTGGGTCGCGGAGAGGCACAAACTCCATCTGCTGCCGCAGCATCAAGAAGTTTGGCGCCACCGAGATGGCCGTTGGTTCCTGGTTGACGAGCACCGGTCGCGCGACGGCGGTGTCGTCACCCGTTTATCCGATGTGAGTGCGATCAAGGAGAACGAGCTCGCAATGATCGAGCGCGGCACGACCTTGGCGGGAACGGTGCACCAGCTCGAAATGTCGAAATGGATTTTCGAGCGCCAAGCCGCAGAGCATGTCGAAGCGCTTGAAGAGTTGTCACGGGCCAAAGCGGCGGTGGAGGAAGCGAGCGCGAGCCGTTCTCAGTTCCTGAGCATTATAAGTCACGAACTCCGTACGCCGATGAATGCGATTATCGGATTTTCGGAAATTCTCAAGCGGGAGCTGCTCGGCCCGCTGGGCACTGAAAAATATGTCGAGTACGCGGACGATATCTATTCGAGTGCACGACACCTGCTGTCGCTGATCAACGATCTGCTCGACATGTCGAAAGTCGACGCCGGTAAATGGCAATTGAAGCGGAATCAGATCGACGTCAGCGCCTTCATCTATTCCTGCTACAGGATCATCGCGGAACAGGCGACCAGTCACCATATGCAGGTTGAAATCGATGTCCCTGAAGATCGTGTCGTCGCTTATGTCGATGAGCGCGCGATCCGTCAGGTGTTGCTGAACCTGCTGTCCAACGCGATCAAATTTACGGGCGACGGTGGCAAGCTGAAAGTTTCCGCGGCGTTGGATGACGACGTGCTGATGATCTCCGTTGCCGACGATGGGGTGGGTATTTCGTCGCAGGACCAGGCGCGGGTCTTTCGTCCTTTCGAACAGGGAGAGAACAATCTCGACCGAACCCATGAGGGCACAGGTCTCGGTCTGGCGCTTTGCAAGTCACTGGTCGAGTTGCACAAAGGCCATATCGAATTGGAAAGCGAGGAAGGTCAGGGCACGACCATAAGCTTCTACCTTCCGCAAGCGCCGATCGACAGCGACAGGGAAGGCCGGGCGACCGAAGAAATGGCCCAAGCCGGATAGGATATCAGTCGCGGCGGTAGACGTGGTATCGGCCGGGTTCGACATCGGATGGCAGCGGCAAAGGGGGCAACCCCTCAACACGGTCGAGCGATTGGTCGCAGATAA
>JAPPPC010000015.1 GCA_028817685.1 Rhodospirillaceae bacterium | reverse complement strand
CGGGGCGGGCATGGTACCGGTAGCGTTCGGTACCCAGACCACCGGTTCCACCATCCGCCCGGCAGCCTTCTGCGGGGCCGTGGGTTACAAGCCGAGCTACGGCGATTTCAACCTGACCGGGGTGCGCGACAATTCGCCGTCGCTGGACACGCTGGGCCTGATCACCCGTTCGGTCGCGGATCTGGCGTTGGTCCGCAGCGCCGTGATGGTGTTGCCATACGAGGCTCTGGACGAGGTTGCTGCCCGGGCATTGCGGATCGGCGTTTGCCGGACGCCCTGGTGGGACCAGGCGGAACGTTACACGCAGGAGCTGATCGCCGACATCGCCGGCCGGTTGTCCCGAGCCGGCGCGACGGTAACGGATTTCGACATGCCGGAGGGCGCCGCGGGCCTGGTGCAGGCGATGCGCGACGTCTCCGGCTTCGAATTCGCCAGGGTCATGCTGCATGAGAGACTGCACCACGCCGATCAGTTGAGCCAGAAGCTGCTGAACGGCCGGGTCAATGACGGTGTTTTGTGCAGCTACGAGGGTTATCGTGCGGCGCTGGCAACACTTGAAGCGTATCGCGGGCGGTTCGCGGCGGCGATGGAAGGGATCGATCTGCTTCTCACGCCAAGCGCGACCGGTGAAGCGCCGGAAGGGATCGACAGCACCGGCAATTCGGTTTTCAACCTGCCTTGGACCGCGACCTATGCGCCGGCGGTGACCCTGCCCGCTGGCACGGGGCCGACAGGGCTGCCGCTTGGTGTGCAGCTTGTTGGCCGCCGCAATGACGACCAGCGGTTCCTGTCCGCCGCTCAGGCGGTCGAGCGCTTGCTCAATAAGCCCGGCTAGTCGTCCGCTTTGATCGTGGCACCGGAGGTTTGCAAGGCCGCGATATCGTCGGCCGAGTATCCGACTTCTGCCAACACCGACGCCGTGCTTTGGCCGAGCGTCTCGGGGTGGCGGTAGTAGCCGCCCGGCGTCTTGGAGAACGCGACCGGCACCTTGATATGCCGGATCGTGCCTTCGGTCGGGTGTTCGACGGTCGGAAACATGTCGACGGCGCTCAGATGCGGGCAGTCGAACAGATCTTCCGGCTCGTTCATCGGCATGACCGGCACGTCGGCCTCTTCCAGGATCGCGAGCCATTCCGCCGATGTCTTCGTCTGCATCACGCCGACGACGATCTCATAGAGCGCGTCGATGTTGGCGGATCGTGACGGCTGGTCGGCGAAACGCGGGTCGCTCGTCATCTCCGGCATGCCGGCGACATCGAAAAAGCGCGACCAGTGCTTGTCGTTGTAGGGCAGCACGCAGATATGCCCGTCCGCGGTCGGGAAGGGCCGGCGATGCGGCGTCAGCATGCGCTGATAGCCGGCCGGGCTCTCGGGCGGCTCGTACAGGCGGCCCTGCATGTGCTCATTCATGACGAAAGCGGAGAAAGCCTCGTACATCGGCACATGCACGCGCTGGCCTTCGCCGGTCCGCTCCCGATGAAACAGCGCCATGGAAATCGAATAGGTAAGGAACAGGCCGGTGGTCTTGTCCGCCAGCACGGTCGGACCGTAGCGCGGCGTGCCGGTGACCGCACCGAACAGGGCGGCCAATCCCGAGGCGCCCTGGATCAGATCATCATAGGCCGGCTTGTCGACGAAGGGCCCCGCCTCGCCATAGCCGGTCGCGGCGGCGTAGACAATATCCTCTTTCCAACCGGAAATGGTTTCGTAGTCGATGCCGAGGCGCGCCGCCGCTTTGGGCCGGATGTTGTGGACGAAAACGTCCGCCGACTCGACCAGCCGCCGCAGCGGCTCGCGCGCTTCTTCCTTCTTCAGATCGAGGACGACACTGCGTTTGTTGCGGCCCTTCATCATGTAGGCGGCGGACATGCCGCGCGTCTTGGCGACGCCGGTCCAGCGGCCGATATCGCCTCCGGGCGGCTCGATCTTGATCACGTCGGCCCCCATCTCGCCCAGGATCTGGGTGCAGAAGGGACCAAGCATGACCGTGGTAAGGTCGATGACGCGGACGCCCTGTAGCGGGCCGCGCGGCGTATCTGTCACGGCGTGTCTCTCTTTCGCTTAGCGGTCCGGAACGACGTTCCGCGGCACGTCGCGGAACGGCATGTCGGCATCCATGCGGGTTTCCTTCGGCATCTTGAGAACCCGCTCGGAAATGATATTGCGCTGGATCTCGTCGGTGCCGCCGGCGATCGAGGTCGCCGGGAAGGACACCAGGATCTCGGCGATGGTCCCGTCCATCGGGCTGTCATCGCCGGTCAGCATGGCGTTGGCGCCGGTGATCATGGTGTGCACATGGGCCGCCTGCTTGGCGACGTTGCTGGAGGTCAGTTTGCCGATCGAACCGCCCGGCCCTTGTGCTTGCCCCTGCTCTTGGGCAGCCCTGGCGCGCCGCGCGGTCCACTCCGCCGACTTCGCCATGATCATCAGCTTGGCGATTTCCTGGCGCACCGCCGGGTCGGTGTTCTTGCCCGTTTCCTTGGCTCGCTCGATGACGAGGTCGACCCTTCCGGCGCGCTGCGGATACCATTTGTAGGGCTCGAGCTGGTGGGCGATTTCCTCGGCCTCTTCCTCGTAGCAGCGGCCCTTGCGGTCGGACGCTTCCTGCCAGCGCCGCAGCCCGTCGGCACCGCGCCGTTCATGCATCAG
The DNA here is from genome assembly GCA_028817685.1 of Rhodospirillaceae bacterium. GTDB lineage: Bacteria > Pseudomonadota > Alphaproteobacteria > UBA8366. The sequence goes on along the minus strand of JAPPPC010000015.1, from coordinate 5,944 downwards.
GGTCGTCGTCGCGATGGCCCAACCTTCGCCCAACTCGCCGACCTGGAATTCCGGCTCGATTTCGGCGTCGGTGAAGAACACCTGATTGAACGAGGCGTGCCCGTTCATCTGTTTCAAGGGCACGACTTCAACGCCGTCCTGCTCAATATCGAGGATGAAGTAGCTGAGCCCCTTGTGCTTGGCCTCGTCCCAGTCGGTGCGCGCCAGCAGCAGCCCGTACTGGGCGTGATGGGCGCTCGTCGTCCAGACCTTCTGACCGTTGACGATCCATTTGTTGCCCTTCTTGTCGGCCCGCGAGGTGGCGCCAGCCAGATCGGAGCCGCTGCCGGGCTCGCTGAAAAGCTGGCACCAGGTGTCTTCGCCGGTCAGGATTCGGCGCAGGAACTTCTTCTTATGCAGCTCGCTGCCATGCACCAGGATCGTCGCGGCGGCGAGATTACGGATACCGGTGCGCGCGACCGTAACGGCGCCGATCTTGTCGAACTCCTCGTCGATCGCCCGGCCGAGCATGTCGGAATAGCCCTTGCCGTACCATTCGACCGGCCAGGTCGGCGCACCCCATCCGGAGTCGATCAATTTCTCACGCCATTCCACGAGGCCCAGATTGGGATCCCAGTTCTCTTTCAGCCAGGCGCTGACTTCCGCGCGGACGTCTGCTTCGTTCGGTTCGCTCATCGCTCTTCCCTTTCCCTCAAACGTCCCAGCGCTGCATCAGCAGCTCGCGGTGATAGGCCGGATCGCCCAGGAACACTTCCGAACTCTTGGCCCGCTTGAACCAAAGATGCGTGTCGTTGTCCCAGGTGAAGCCGATGCCGCCATGGATCTGCACCGTGTTGATCGCCGTTTGCATATAGGCCTGCGAGGCGCCGGCCTTGGCGAGACAGGCGAGGGCCGGCGTTTCGTCATCGCCTTCGGCGGCGGCTGCCGCTGCGTAATAGGCGGCCGACTTTGCCAGCTCGACTTCGAGCAGCATGTCGGCGGATTTGTGCTTCATCGTCTGGAAGGAGCCGATCTGGCGGCCGAATTGGACCCGCATCAGTGAATATTCAAGCGCCGACTCACGCAATTTCTCGGCACCGCCGACCATTTCATTCGCGAGGCAGATCGCCGCAATGTCGAGCACCTTGGCCAGCGGCCCCGCCGCAGCCCCTTCTTGGCCGAGCAGCTCCGCCTGCACACTCTTGAATTCCAGTCGTGCCTGCTTGCGGGTCGGATCCGTCGTTTTCAGCAAGGTGCGGGTCAGACCATCTGCGTCGCCCGAAACGATGAAGAAAGACAGCCCGTCATTGCCACTGGTGCCCGGCGTGCGGGCCAGAACGACGATCGAGTCCGCGGTATGCCCATCCAATACGAAGCTCTTGGCGCCATCGATAGTGTAGCCGTCACCGGATGCGGTGGCTGTCGCTTCGACGCCGCTGCCCTCCCACAGCCCGTTATCTTCGGTGAAGGCCAACGTGGCCCGGGTCTCGCCACCCGCAAGCGGCGGCAGGAGTGTGCGCTTCTGTTCTTCCGTCGCCGCTTCGAGGATCGTCGTGGTTGCGAGCACGGCGGAGGAGAAATACGGCGCGCAGAGCAGCGCACGGCCCATTTCTTCGACCACGATAGCGAGTTCGGCAACCGAGAAACCCTGGCCGCCATATTCTTCCGGCACATGGACGGCGGGGAGACCGAGCTCGGAACTCAGCTGCTTCCATACAGCGTCGTCGTAACCCTCGTCGGTTTCCATCAACCGACGGACTTCCGTCGTCGGCGATTTGTCCTCCAGGAAGCGTCGCAAAAAGACGCGGAACTCTTCCTGTTCCTCCGTGAAGCTGAATCTCATTCAAATTTCTCCCTGGCGGCGTGTCCGCCGTAATCCGGTCCCGGTTGCCGGTATACAATCGTACGGGACCGGCTGGATCAAGCGGACCCCGAAATACATAAAAAACATGTGGAACTTGCGGCGAACGCTTCTAAATACTTACTGTGTCGCCAATCCAAGAAAAACGAGAGCAGAGATGGCCAAGATTGAGATCTACACGAGTCCCCTGTGCGGCTTTTGTCACCGGGCAAAGGGATTGCTGAACAGCAAGAATGTCGAATTCGAAGACATCGACGTGATGATGGACCGGGTCCGCAAGGCGGAAATGGTCGAAAGAGCCGGTGGCCGCACGTCGGTGCCGCAGATCTTCATCGATGGCGAACATGTCGGCGGCTGCGATGATCTCTACGCGCTCGAAATGGCGGGCAAGCTCGATCCCCTGCTGGAAGGCTCGGCGTGATCCTGCGCGCCGCCTGCGTTCAGACGACGTCGGCCGCGGAAATTGCGCCAAACATCGCCGCGACATGCGAAATGGTTCGCCAGGCGCAGGCCGAAGGTGCTGCGTTTGTTGCGCTTCCGGAGGTGGTCAATCTCTGCGAAAAGCGTCCTGGGGGTCTGGAACGCAAGGCCCATTTGGAAGCTACCGAACCGGCTTTGGCCGCCTATCGTGAACTATCCCAGGAGTTGGAAATCTGGCTGTTGGCCGGTTCGCTTGTCGTCAAGCTGGAAGATGACCCAAGGATGGCCAATCGGAGTTTTCTGATCGATCCAAAGGGCGGGATCGTGGCGAAGTACGACAAAATCCACATGTTCGACGTCGACCTGGAAGAGGGCGAGAGCTACCGGGAATCGAACCGTTTTCGGCCCGGCGAGCGGGCGGTTGTCGCTGATACGCCTTGGGGTCCTATGGGAATGACGATCTGTTACGACATGCGCTTCCCATACCTTTACCGGACACTTGCGCAGGCAGGCGCCCGGATACTGACCGTGCCGTCCTCGTTTACGCAGCCGACAGGCAGGGCGCATTGGCACACGCTGCTGCGGTGCCGGGCGATCGAGACCGGTTGTTTCGTTATTGCGCCGGCGCAATGCGGCGATCACGAGGATGGACGGAAGACCTACGGTCATTCGCTGATCATATCGCCTTGGGGCGAGGTCTTGGCGGAAGCCGGCGAAGAACCGGGCGTCATCGTCGCGGATCTCGACCTCTCCAAGGTCGATGAGGCGCGCTCGATGGTTCCGGCGCTAACGCATGACCGCGCGTTTGCCGCGCCCGAAGCGCTTCGTCTGGCGGGCGAGTAACGCGCTACCCGTTAGCTTGGCCGTCGCGCAGCGATGTGTTGGATGACGCGTGGGCTCGGCGTATCCAGTTGAAGATGCTCGTAGCCCAGCACTTCTAGCTGGCCGCGTACGGCTTCCAGCAATTCGCCTGCTTTTAGCAAAAAATTCGGATTGCGAGGTCGCCCGAAGGCTTCGTTGCCTAAGGCGAAGGTTTCGTAGAGCAGCAATCCCCCGGGCGCTATTGCCGAGACGATTTGGGGCAAGATCGGCCGCCACAGATAGTTCGTGACGATGACGGCCCCAAAGAGACGGTCCGCGAGCGGCCATCCAGCATAGGTTTCAAGATCGGCCCCGATTAATTCCGCGGACGGGGTTTCTGCCAAGTCACTAAGCGCTGCGATGTCGCGATCGAGGAATAGGACCTTTTGCCCGCGTGCGAGAAAAAATCGGCCGTGGCGCCCACCGCCGCAGGCCAAATCGAGCACGGTGCCTTTGTCTGGAACGGCATCGGCGAAACGAAGAATCCAGGGCGATACGTCAACCAAGTTTTTGTGCATTTTCCGTCCGGCCATCAGGTGATGAAATTTTAATCCTTGCAGGACAGTGTGTTGCGCACCATCTTTGTGCGCTGTACAGGATTGATAACGTAATACGGTTCGTGTCGGTATGATTTCATACGATCTTCGATGCGCAAATGACCATGAGTTCGAGGCGTGGTTTCGCAACAGCGAGGCCTATGGCGAACAGGTCAAGAAGAAGGCGGTTGCCTGCCCCGTTTGCGGCAGCACCAAGGTCGAGAAGACCATCATGGCACCGCGCATCGCGAAAGGTGATAGTGGCAGCAGCCGCGGTTCGGACGAAATTTCGCCGGAAGCCATGCAGCAGATGCTGAGTAAGATCCGCGAAACCGTGGAAGAGAACTGCGACTATGTCGGGTCGGACTTTCCCGAGGAAGCGCGCAAAATCCACTATGGCGAGACCGAGCAGCGCGACATTTACGGCGAAGCGTCCGACAAGGAAGCGAGCGAACTTGCTGACGAGGGCATTGAGTTCGGCCGCATTCCGTGGGTACCGCGCGCCGACAGTTGATCTTCAGCCGTTTCTGACGGCAACCGCCATGTAATTGACATCGAGGTCGCGCTCGCTCAGCGACCAAATACCCGTCAGCGGGTTAAAGACCACGCCGGTGAGCGACGTCACGGTCATGCCGGCGTGCCGCAGGCCGGCTGCCAGTTCGGAGGGCCGGACAAAGCGGCGCCAATCATGCGTGCCGCGCGGCAGCCACCGTAAAACATACTCCGCGCCCACAATTGCCAGGGCAAAAGACTTTGCCGTTCGGTTCAGGGTTGCCGCGATCATGAGACCTCCGGTGCCCACAAGGTTGCCGGAGGCCGTGAGAAAGGCATCGACGTCGGCGACATGTTCGACGACTTCCATGTTGAGGACGGCATCGAACCGCTCTCCCGCTTCGTCCAGCGCCTCCGCCGTTGTGTGCCGGTAGTCGATCGACAGGCCGCCCTGTTCCGCATGCAGGGCGGCAATCCTGATGTTCTTCTCCGTCGCGTCTATCCCGACGACGGTCGCCCCCAGCCGCGTCAGCGGTTCCGTAAGCAGCCCGCCGCCGCATCCAATGTCCAGTAGCCGCAAGCCCGCGAGCGGTTCGGGTGCCAGCGGATCCCTGTTGAAATGGCTCGCGAGGCGATCGCGAATGAAGCGAATCCGGACTGGGTTGAACCTATGCAGCGGCCGGAACGGACCCTCTGAATCCCACCAGCTTTCGGCCAAAGCGGCGAACTTTGCGACCTCTGAGTCGTCCACCGAAGCGGACTGCGCGATATTTTCCGTCGCCGTCATGATCGATTCCGTCCTCGCCCTGCCGTGGCAGTGCTCTTGCACCCGATATACCTTATGAGTATGGATACGCCGCCTCGCCGGGACAACCGGTGGAGAGAGCGAATTTACGGACTCCAGTCGATGGCACGCATTGTACAGAAATTCGGCGGCACCTCGGTCGGCGACCTTGAGCGCATCCGGCATGTCGCGGGACGCGTCAAGGCGGAGTACGACCGCGGCAATGAAGTTGCCGTGGTGCTGTCGGCGATGTCGGGCGTGACCAATGATCTGGTGTCGAAGGTCAATGAGATCAGCCGTCTGCACGACACGCGGGAGTACGACGTGGTTGTGGCGTCGGGCGAACAGGTGACCTGCGGCCTGATGGCGATTGCGCTGCAGGATATCGGTGTTCCGGCCCGATCCTGGCTTGGCTGGCAGGTCCCTTTTCAGACCGACGATGTGCACGGTAAGGCGCGGATCACGTATATCGACCCGTCGCGCATGATGGCCCAGTTCGCCGATGGCGTCGTCGCCGTAGTCGCCGGCTTTCAAGGCATTTCGCCGCAGGGGCGCATCACATCGCTCGGGCGTGGCGGCTCGGATACGTCGGCCGTGGCGCTTGCCGCCGCAGTGGGCGCGGATCGATGTGACATCTACACCGATGTGGACGGGGTCTACACCTCCGATCCGCGGATCGTGACCCGGGCGCAGAAGCTGGAAAAAATCACCTATGAAGAGATGCTTGAGATGGCGTCGCAGGGGGCGAAGGTCCTGCAAACCCGCGCTGTCGAACTGGCAATGAACCGAGGTGTCCGCATGCAGGTCCGTTCGACCTTCGACGACGTGCCGGGCACACTCGTTGTCGATGAGGATGAGATCGTGGAACAGCAAGTCGTAAGCGGAATCGCCTATAGCCGGGACGAAGCGAAGATCACGCTTGTCAGTGTGGCCGACCGGCCTGGTGTCGCCGCCGGGATCTTTGGTCCGTTGTCAGACGCGAACGTGAATGTCGACATGATCGTCCAGAAC
>JAPPPC010000317.1 GCA_028817685.1 Rhodospirillaceae bacterium | reverse complement strand
CAAATAAGGGCTGTCCTGATGCAACGGTGTCGGTGCCGCTGTTCCGGGTTCCTTGATGAGGAGGTGATCGAAATAGAAGCGCGTGCTGGTACTCCCCAGGGCTTCCGCCGCGAGCCGTGCGCAGCCCGACTCGCGGATGAACGCATTGATCTCGGGATCGTCCTTCCACAGATAACGATCCGTGAAATTGCGGGATTGCGCCGCGCCCGGATTGCCGTCATTCGCCCAGCGGCTCGGGGCGGAAAGTTGCCGCTCGGCGACCGCGAGCATACGACCGACCCAGGAGCCTTCGACAGCCCGAGGCACGGCACGACGCCATCCGCCTTGAAGGCGACGCGTTCGGCGTCGCTGAGGCTGCGCACTATTTAGGGTCCTCTTTCGGCGCGATATTGGGAATCCCCTGCATTAAGCCTTCAGGCACCATGCTGATAAGTTCATCGACCGTAAACATACCCTCATCGTCCTGCTTGAAGATTGATCGCGCTTCTTCCCCGAAATAATAGGTATGTATTCGTGACCGCTCGGCGTGGAAAAGCTGGCCGTTGACATCTTTCGCGGCGTCCGTCGCCAGGTAGGCGACCATCGGCGCGACAAATTCGGGTCCAGGCATTGCCATACGGGCATCGTACTGCGCCTGGGTCAGCAATCCGGCATCCAGGCGTCGCTTCCAACCGGCGATGACCGCATCGTTCACGGTCATTCGCGTCGCCGCCATCGGACACATGGCATTTGCGGTGATGCCGTAGCGGCCGCATTCACGGGCGATGGAGCGTGTCAGCCCGATAATTCCGGCCTTGGCCGCGGAATAGTTGCACTGTCCCACGGCGCCTTTGAACGCGTCGGAAGAGAAGTTGATGATCCGGCCATGCCGTGCCGTGCGCATCACCTTGGTGGCGTGATGGCACATATTCCAATGGCCCTTGAGATGAACTGAGATGACGGCGTCGAAATCGTCTTCGGTCATGTTCCAGATCATGCGTTCACGTAGCATTCCGGCGACGTTCACCAGGATGTCGATCTTGCCGAACGTATCGACGCAGCTCTTCACCATCCGCCCGGCATTGGCGTAGTCGGCTACAGAGTCGTAATTGGCGATCGCAGTACCGCCTGCCGCCTTGATCTCCGAAACGACGTCGTCGGCAGGCGCGCCTTCCTCCGCCTCGCCACCGCGGCCGACACCGGGGTCGTTGACGATGACGCTGGCGCCTTCCTTCGCCAGCAACAGTGCAACTTCTTTTCCAATGCCGCGGCCGGCGCCGGTAACGATGGCAGACTTACCTTCGAGATTCATTCGGTTGCTCCTCACACGAGATGTCGGTTATGGGGACGGTGTTTCGACGGAAAGTTTTGGTTAGGAACGGCCATTCCACGTTTCGCCGAGTGGATTGAGGCGAATGCCAGCACGTAGTCGCTGCCATGGCAAATTCGCCGGGTCCGCAATCATGGGGCCGGGAGCGGCGCAGACGAGAATTTCTTCTGCGATCGGCGCGAAGTCCGCGCGAAAGTGGACCGAACTTTTATTGACCAGAATGTTCTCTTCCGTGGGTTCGATGCCGACGAAGCGGTACATTGCCTGGTCTGCCAGCTGCACCTTGTTGCAGGCCAGAACCACACGAGTGCCGCCCACTTTTACGCACGCGGAAGGACCGAGATTGAATTCGGCGCCTTTGTAGAAGGGCCCCGTCGCGTCAAAGCGGCCGTCATGCAGGGCCTCCACGCTGTACAGCGCTTCGAACGGGTCGTCGCCGTCGAATCCGGAATGGCCGCCGAAGGTCAAGTTGACTTCTGCACCGACACCGGCCCGGTGCGCGATCTCCGCCGCGGTCGGGTCAACCATGAGACCAAGCGAAGCTTTTTCCGCACGGTTTTCGACGAGAGCCCGCAACATACCGGCGGTATTGCTGTCGCCGCCGGCCCCGGGATTGTCCTGGGTGTCGGCGATGACGATCGGGCGCGTCGCGGTTGTGGCAAGCCGCATTGCTTCTTTAACGCCACTATCAGGATCGAAAATCGTCCCGGCGAATGCCGCTTCCAAACCATTCACGTCATCAGCCAGACGCTGGCAGGACGCGCGCGCCGCTTCTTCCGTCCAGCCATAGGTAAAGACTGAAGGGCCGCAGTGATGGATGTCCGCGGCGGGAAAGCCGGGCGTGAAGGAGGCATGCATGACGTCGCCTTGCTCCATCTCCGCCAAACGCTGATAGAGGCCTTGGGCGGGCTGCATCATGGTGCACTGCCAGTTCAGCGGGATCAGGAAGGGGATCTGCTGGAACGCTTTGGCGGGTTTTCGGCCGCGTCGAAGCATCTCATCGAGGAGACGGGCGGTTCGCGCGCCTGTGTCGGCCATGTCGACATGGGGATAGGTACGATAGGCGACCATGAGGTCGGCGTGGGCCATCATCTCCGGCGTCGTATTGCAGTGCAGGTCGAGGCTGGCGACCAGGGGCATATCTGGGCCGATATAGTCGCGTACGCGCCGGAGCAATTCGCCTTCACCGTCCTGCAGATGTTCGGTCACCATCGCGCCATGCAGGCAAAGATAGACTGCGTCGAACGGTGGCGCGCTTTTCAGGCCATCGAGAATTAACCCGGCAATGTGTTCGAACGCATGCTCGGTCACCACGTCCGACGGCGCGGCGGCCCCCCAGGTGAGTGCTGTGACATGGTGATCCAGCGCCTCGATTTGTTCGACGAATCCGGCGATTGGCAGGTTTTTGCCTTTCACCCGCGGGAACAGATCCGGCCCGGTCGTTAAGGGAGGGCGGCTGCCGCCCGTCGTGAAAGCCTCTAACCCCGCTTTGGTCGGCGCGAAAGTATTCGTTTCGTGTTGGATGCCCCCGATAGCGATGAGCGCCATGGCCCGTCTCCCCTGAAGTGTGCGTTTTGAGTGTTCAATGAAACAGCGTGCCGCCATTCACGTTATACGCCTGCCCGGTAATCATCGCTGACTCGTCGGATGACAAGAAGGCGATCAGGTTTGCCACGTCTTCGGATTCGACGATGCGGCCGAGCGGATTCGCCTGTCCAAGTTGCTCGACGAGCTGAGCCCTGTAGGTCTCCAGCGCGACCCCTTGCTGTTCGGCCGCCGCCTGTTCTTGATAGCTCATCCGGTCCGTATTGACGCTGCCGGGGCACACGGCGTTGACCGTGATTTTGTGCGGTGCCAGGTCGAGGGCAGCGCATTGCGTCAAGCCGAGCAGTCCGAACTTTGTGGCGGAATAGGCGCCGCCGGTGGCCTTGCCGCGCTTAGAGGCGTCCGACGCGGTGTTGACAATACGCCCGCCCTGGCCGCGTTCGATCATGTGCGGCGCGGCAAACTTTGTTGCCAGATAAACGGCTGTGAGATTGATATCGAGAAAGTGCTGCCATTCGGCCTCGTCCAGCTTCCAGATTGGAACGCGGTCCTTGCCGATAATCGCGCGCGCATTGTTGATCAGGATATCGATTTTACCGAACTGTTCGACGACGGCGTCGATGAGGTCGCGGATTTCCGCGCTGACGGACAAGTCACAGACAAAGGCTTGGCATTCCCGTCCGGTGGCGCGAACCTCATCGGCGACGCTTTCGATCCCGCGCCATTGGTCACCGCGCTCCTGCGGCGGCAAATCCGACTGCGGCCGCGCGACATCGGTGATCGCGATGTCGGCACCGAGCGCTGCGAGTTTGAGTGCGGTGGCGCGGCCAATTCCTTTGCGCCCGCCGGCGCCTGTGATGAGCGCGACTTTTCCCTGGAGACTAGACATGCCCTTTTCCCTTGCTGTCGCGTAAGCTCGCCCGCACGCGAAGCGCGTTGCTCCGCTTGTTTAGAGGTACGCGAACCGTCATCGGAGAGGACGATTATAAACATGGACGATTTTCAGCACATAATTTACGAGGCCGACGCCGGTCGTGCGCGGATTACCTTGAACAGGCCGGAGAAACGGAATGCGCTTTCCGTGCCTTTGTTGGAAGAATTGAACGCCGCCCTCTGGGAAGCGGACAATGACAAGGACGTACACTGCGTGATTTTGCGTGGTGCCGGTTCCTGCTTCTCCGCCGGGTATGATTTGACGCCGGGCCTCAACAATCCGCCGAGTGGCGGACGTCCCGGACGAACCTATCGGGACGGCGGGATTTATGCAGAGCCGACGATCGATGACGATATCTGGCGACTGGAATACAGCCAGCGTTTGCGCATGGTTCTTTTCGATATGCACAAACCCTCGATCGCCCAGGTTCACGGCTATTGCCTTGCCGGCGGGACCGACATCGCACTGCTTTGCGACATGGTGATCGCGGCCGACGATGCGACCGTCGGCTTTCCGCCGGCACGTGATCTCGGCTCTCTACCGAACCAGATGTGGGTCTATCACTGTGGACCGCAATGGGCGAAGCGCCTGCTTCTGACGGGGGATACGGTCACCGGTCAGGAGGCGGCATCGATTGGTCTGGCGATGAAGTCGGTGCCGGCCGAGCTTTTGGAAGCCGAGGTCGAAACGCTGGCGGACCGCTTGGCGATGATCGATGCCGATCTGCTTTCCGCAAACAAGCGCATCGTCAATATGGGGCTCGAGCTGATGGGCGCCAGAACCTTGCAAAGGATGGCCGCGGAGAATGACGGACGCGCCCACCTTGCCCCCGGCACGAGGTCTTTTCGTCAAGTCGCGAAGGACAAGGGATTGAAGGCCGCGTTGGCGGACCGCGACCAAGGCTTTGGCGACGGGCGCGCGCGCGTACACGGGCCGGAGCAGCGCGATCAAGACGGAAATCTGATCGATTGAACGAACCGGTCAGGCGGCACAAAAGTTGTCCCGCTCTAAGTCTGGCATCGGCTATTGTGCCGCTTCATAGCGGGGAAAAGGACGCGACATGACGCATGGGATGGTGTGTGCGCCGCAGCCGGAAACGGTTGATGCGGGGCTCGATGTACTACGCGACGGTGGCAATGTCATGGACGCCGCGATTGCGGCGGCATTCGTGCAAACGGTTGTCGACCCGCAGATGTGCGGGATCGCGGGGTTCGGATCGATGCAGGTCTATGACGCGGAAACCGGCGAACACACCTATATCGATTTTCACGGACGCGCGCCGTTGTCGGTACAGCCGGACCAGTGGGAACATCTGATCGTCCGCGAATGCGATGACGGGTTCGGTTTCGTCCTTGAGGGCCAGGTCAACGAGATCGGCTACACCTCGATGACCACTCCCATGACCCTTAAGGCGTTTGCGGAGGGCCTCGAGCGCTTTGGGACACGACCGCTTGCCGAACTGATACAGCCGGCGATCGCCTATTGCGAGGAGGGCTTCACGGTTCGTCCCAAGGTCCACGGCTTTTGGCTGCAGCCGGCGCAGAATGGCCGTATCGAGCGGATACGGGTCACCAGCGAGTACCCGGCGTCCGCCAAGATCTACCGCAAGGCGGACGGCAGTCTCTACAATGTCGGCGAAACGCTGAAAAATCCGGATATGGGACGAACCTATCGCCGGATCGCCGAGGTGGGGGCGGAGGATTTCTACTCCGGTGAGATTGCCGCGGCGATCGACGCGGACATGCGGGCCAATGGCGGGCACATCACGCTGGACGATTTGGCGCAGTGCGAGACGGAGACCAACGAACCGCTGCGCGGCACCTATCGCGGTTTCGATGTCGTGACCAACCCGCCGCCCGGGGGCGGGCTGATGGTTCTCGAGATGCTCAACATCCTCGAGAATTTCGACCTCGCGGCGATGGGGTTCAACACGGCGGATTATGTGGCCACGGTGGCGGAAGCGATGAAAATCGCCACCGTCGACAAGGATACGCGTATGGGCGATCCGCGCTTCGTCGACATCCCGATGGATGAGCTGATGTCGAAAGATTATGCGGCGACCATGGCGGCGCGTATCCGCAGCGGCGAGAAAACGCCGGTGCCGCGCGTCAATGCCGGGGCGCCGGAAAGCAAGGACACGACGCATATCTGCGTCGCCGACGATCAAGGCAACGTCGTCAATATGACCCACTCTCTGGGGTCGAGTTCCGGCGTGGTGACGGAGGGTCTCGGCTTCATGTTCAACAATTGTGCGATGGTGTTTGATCCGCGGCCGGGGCAGCCGGGGTCCCTGGCGCCGGGCAAGGCCCGCTTCACCGCGCTATGCCCGACGATGCTGATGCGCAACGGCAAGCCCTATCTGGCGCTGGGCGCGCCGGGCGGCACGACGATCACGATGGGCGTGCTGCAGACCATCCTCAACGTGGTCGATTTCGGCATGAGCGCGCAGGAAGCCGTCTCGGCGCCGCGCTTCTGCGCCCTGTCGGACACGATCGAGCTGACCAACCGCATCCTGCGGTCGACCGAGCGGGACCTGCAGGCGCGCGGCTATCCGACCATGCGCTACGCGGTCAGTTACGCCACCCCGCTGGTCCACGCGATCCGGATGCGCGACGGTGTCCTCGACGGCGGCGCCGATCCCGCCGGCGACGGCATGGCGGCGCAGGTCTAAGGGAGGGCGGCGCGCGATGGCGGACACGCCGCAGCGGCTCGTCGAGCGCTTCTACGCGGAAGTCTGGAACCGGGCGGACGAGGCCGTCGCCCGCGCAATCCTCGCCGAGGATTTCGGCTTCCGCGGCTCGCTCGGGCCGGAGCGGCGCGGGCAAGACGGCTTCATCGACTATATGCGCTCGATCCACACGGCGCTGGGCGACTACACCTGCATCATCGATGATCTGGTCGCCGCCGGTGACCGGGTCGCCGCCCGGATGACCTTCCAGGGCCGCCACCAGGGCGACTTCTTCGGCGTCGCGCCGAGCGGCGAGATGGTGTGCTGGGCCGGCGCCGCCTTCTTCCGCATCGCCGACGGCCGGATTGCCGAACTCTGGGTGCTGGGCGACATCGACAGCGTCAAGCAGCAGCTCGGCCGCGACGCCGCGTCCACTTTCTGATATCGGGAACCCGCTATGCGCACGCTGACAGCAATTCTCTGCCTCCTCGCCGCGATCGTCGCAGTCCCCGCCGCCGCGGCACCGCAGGGCCCCGTCCTGATCACCGTTGCCGGCGCCGTCTCAAACACCAACCGCGGCCCCTTCGACCCCTTCGAGGATGCGCTCGCCAAGGCGCACGATGTCGCGTTCGAACGGGCCTTCGCCTTCGACCGCACGATGCTGGAGACGCTCGGCACCAAGACCCTGTCCGTGCAGTACCCCGGCTGGCCGAAACGCTACCGCTTCGAGGGCCCGCTGCTGCGCGACGTGCTGGCCGCCGCCGGCGCCACCGGCACGACGGCCAAGGTCTTCGCGCTGGATGGATACGCCGCCGAGATCGCCCCGCAGGATATGCGCGACTACCCGGTAATGCTCGCGCTGAAGAAGGACGGACAGCCGCTGGCGATCGGGGGCAGTGGGCCCGCCTGGGTCGTCTTCCCACGCGATGATTACCCCGCCCTGGCCAAGCGCGACGACGCGCAATGGGTCTGGTCCGCCTACCTGATCCTGGTGGAGTAAAAAAGTCGATCGGTGTTGTTGTTTAATCGACTGGCAAAAGCTACAAAGTGCCTACCAGTCAGAAATGCGCCCGCCCGGCACCGCCGCGGCGGGCGTTTTCGTTGGCGGTGTGTCGAAGCGAATGAAGTCGCAGATGTGAGCATTCGCTGCGCGGGGGCGGACGCATAGGCTGCTTTCGCTCGGGAACGCGATTCCCGGCACACGGGAATGTATTATTCCTGGACATTTGTTCGTGTTTTGTTCTAATTTTCATACATAAACCAAACGCCGACGCGTGCGACATGCGCGAGCCGTGAGGTTTGGGGCAGGAGGGTGTTTGTCGATCATGCGCACTCAATTTCGATTGTCCGGTCCTGTCGGGGCCCAAACAAGAATTCGCCGAGAGGACACGCTTCGGACCAAACGGGCACTCAGTCGTCTCGGTTTCCTGGCGCAACGAAGCAACTCGGTATCGCCGATCGCCAATACCGAGATGATCGAAGGGCTCAGGGCGTTCCAACGAAAGAACGGTCTCGTCGAAGCCGGCGCAATGGCACCGGGCGGTCCGAGCGAACGCCTGATAAGGGCTGCGCTGGCAGAGCGGGAGTCCGGGTCGGCGGGTAACGATACGGCCTCTTTTCGAGTCAGTGCCAGTGTCGGCGCTGCCTCGAGAAACCGACCAAACGATATCCGCGCAACAAAGCGTGCTTTGTCGCGCGCGGGCGTCATTGCTGAAAGCGACGCGGACAAGGAGATGGCACCCGCGACGTTCACCGGCGCGATCGAATCGTTTCAACGGTCTTTCAACCTTAAGCGCGACGGCCAGATCGCACCTGGAGGCGAAACGGAGCGTATGTTGTCCCGTGCCATAAGCGCGGAGGAGTCAATTCCAAATCGGCGTCCTGGCAATCTGAAGGCGGTAACCTTCAACGAAACGCCAAACGATGTATTGCGTGATTTCGGTCTAGACCTTGACCGACTAGGTGCCGAAAAAAAGGACAATCGCGACGTCGATGAGATCGAAACGAAGTTTCGCAGCATGGCCTCCTATGCACGAGAGATTGGCGCCCTTTTCCCAGCTGAGATGTTGGATAGGTTCCTTTCTGTCTGACATCAGCGCCCCTGGGACACCCTGAGGTGTTTTCATAAGGGAGGATTT
>JAPPPC010000036.1 GCA_028817685.1 Rhodospirillaceae bacterium | reverse complement strand
ACTCATAATTGGGGACGTGCGAGTCGACACGGGCGCCGGGATACCGGTTCGCTTGCCAGACACCGCCGAGGCCGGATTGCGCCTCGATCAACCGAACGGAAAACCCTTCCTTGCGGAGGCTGTGCAGCAGGTAGAGGCCGCTAAACCCCGCACCGACGATCACGACATCGAACGTCTCCATGCCGCCGACAATCGTATTAGGCCGCCTGGACGCGGTCATAGCCCGGCACCACCAGCGCATCGGCGAACTCTGCGATACTGTTGGCCTCGCCGAGTCGCTCGACGGCATCGGAGATGCCTTTCGCATCGACCTCTATGGGCGCCAGCAGAGCCTGCGCCTTGCCCTCCACTTCGATCGTGGACATTGGCCGCACCGGCGTACCGAGACTGTCCAGCACCTTCGCCTGGCGCGAATTGCCGCCGCGCAAATTCAATTCGACGCTGGTCGCCATCTTTGCCGGTACCAGGCTGTTGAGTTCCGCATCGGGCTGCGCCTGGACCTGGTCGACGATCGACAAAATCTTCTGATCCTCATGATGATCCGAGCCGTAGGCGTCATAGCGGCGCGGGCCGTAGGCGAGAGTCGCGCCGACGATGTAGGGCATTGAATATTGCGCCGCCATCACCGAGTCGGGCCGGCGCATCATGTGGCTTTCGATCGCCGTGTTCGGCGCTCGCACGGTGATGCCCTCGATCTCCTCAACCGGGATCGAGAACCCGTCGGTCGCCTGCTCCAACGCATCGATCAAGGAATGGAACTTCCGGCAACAAGAATAGGGCTTCATGCTGATGTCGTGAATCTCGAACGGGGCGTCCGCTGGCTTCGTCAACAGGGACGGATTGGCATCGACACCGAACAGCTTGAAGAAACCGTAATTGCCTTCGAGTGCTTGTACCGGGGCGGCCAGGCCGAGCCGTGCCAATTGCGCCGCGATAACGCCATTATGCGCCGGAATGCCGGCATGCATGCGCTTGACCATCGTCCCCTTGGGCTCGAAGGCAAACTGGCAAGCGCCGCTCGACATTGACAGGGCAATGCCCCAGGCCTGCGCGATACCCGACGCGTCGAGCCCATACAGCTTGCCGGCCGCCGCGGCGGCGCCGAACACGCCGAAGGTCGCCGTGGGATGAAAGCCGCGGCTGATCACGTCCAGGGAGTTCGCGGCCATGCCGACCCGTGTCATGACCTCATAGCCCATGACAATGGCCGACAGCAGATCCTTGCCGCTCGACCCCATCTCGGTCCCCGCGGCCAGCGCAGCGGTAATGACGACGGCGCCCGGATGGCTCATCGACTTGTCGTGCGTATCGTCGAGTTCATAGCCATGCGCAGACGTGCCGTTGACCATCGCGGCGGCGTTGGCGCCCGCGCGCTTGCCGCTGCCGATTAACAACACCTTGCCGTCAGCACCATGCGCCCCGGCCCACTCGGTCAGGGTACGGCCCCAAGGCTGCACGGATCCGCACAGTGTTACGGCGGCGTAGTCGATCAGTAGTCTTTTAAGCTGCTCGTGATCTTCCGATGAAAGGCGATCCGCGCCAAAGCCGACGACCTCTTCCGCCAGCGCGAGCGAAATACCTGCGTGATCCGACATGCCCCATTCCTCCGCGATTGCGTTGCTCCCAGACCTTATGACTCAGCCATATTTCACGACCGGTCGCAACTTGGCGCGGCGAAGCCTGCCTAGGCGGTCACCCCCAACTGCCGCGCCATGTCCGGAAAGCTGTCCGCAACGATGTCGTGAATTGGGTTCGGTTCCGGATCCGGCGGCCCTTCCGGTCCCCATTCGTCCGTCCGTTTTACGAAGGCGGTCGTGTAACCGCACGCTTTCGCTGCATCGAGATCGAAATTGTGACAGGCGACCATGCAAATCTCGCTCGGGTCGAGCTGCAGGAACTTGGCCACCGTGTTGTACGCCTCCGGCAGCACCTTATATTTGCCGATCGCTTCGCAGGAGAAGACGGCATCCCAGCTCAGCCCGTTGGCCTTCGCCGTATCCATGATGATACGGAAGCTGAGGATCGTGAAGGACGCGCAGATGTACTTTTCGCGCAACTTCGGCAATGTACCCGGGAAGTCGGGCCAGCACTGCAGGTTGTGAGGCGTTTCATACGCGATCATATGCCGTTCTTCTTCCGTGAACGCGCCGAGATCGTGTTCCTCGATCAGGCTGTCGAGCGCCATGCGGTGGGACCCGTCGAAATTGTAGGCGGGCGGCTCCGTCTCGCCGAGATTAAGCATCTTGCCCAATGACCGGCGCCGGAATTCGTTGGTGATATGGGTCCAGTCCCGCTCAATGCCGTGTTTCTGGCCCGTCGTTGTGAGTGCGGCCTTGACCCCCGAATGCCAATCCAGAATGGTCCCGCCCGTATCGAATGTCAGCGCCTTGACGCCTGCAACGCTCATCGCTGCCTCCCTGTGATTTCCGCGGCCGATAGTTTCACCAGACCGCCGGAACTTCAATCAACGGTTTCGTGAGTATCGCTCGATTTGACCCCCCATTCGAGGCGCGCCAAAGTATTGGCACATAAACAGCCCCGGTCCTTGCGATGAAGACAAATCTGTTGGCCAATGAATTCGCCATCGAGTTCGACGATCTCGATCTGGCCGCCCTAGACGACGACGCGTTGGGTGAGGTTCGCGACCTTTGGATGCGCTACAAGGTCGCTGTGTTCCGGAACCAGCAACTCACCGACGACGCGCTGGTAGATTTCACCCGGCGGCTCGGCCCGCTGCATGTCCATGTGCGCGATCAGTATCATGACGAACGGCACCCCGAGATCATGTTCGTTTCCAACCTGCAGGAAGATGGCCGCAATCTCGGGTCGCTCGGCAATGGCGACCTGCGCTGGCACACGGACCAGAGCTACACGGCGAAACCCGTGCACGGTACCATGCTTTACGGCGTCGAAGTGCCGGCGGATGGCGGCGCCACCTGGTTCTGCGATCTGGCCGCCGCCTATGCGGACATGCCGGCCGACCTGCGCGCCCTGGTCGAAGGAGAAACGGCGAGCTTTTCCGGCCTGAAACCGGATTCGACCCAAAGCGCGCCATTGCGGCCCGACCAAGTCGCCAAAATACCGCCGCAGCGCCATCCGATGGTTCGGACGCATCCCTATCTGAAATACA
The DNA here is from genome assembly GCA_028817685.1 of Rhodospirillaceae bacterium. Taxonomy (GTDB): domain Bacteria; phylum Pseudomonadota; class Alphaproteobacteria; order UBA8366. The sequence goes on along the minus strand of JAPPPC010000036.1, from coordinate 5,472 downwards.
AAACGCTCTATATCAGCCCGAACCACATCATGCAGATCGGCGAACGGGATTTGGCCGGAACGGAAGAAATTCTTGGCCGCCTGGTCGAATGGGCGGAACAGCCGCAATACACCTATCGCCATGAGTGGCGGGTGAACGATCTGGTGCTCTGGGACAATGCGGCCGTTATGCACCGGCGGGATGGGTTCCCATCGGAGCAGAGACGGTTCCTAAAACGGACCGGATTCCATTTCCCAGAGGCGCTGGGAACACCCGCCTAACCGAATATGCCTGACTTGAAAATCATTCCCCTGACCAAAGAAATCGGGGCCGAAGTCCGCGGGGTCGACCTCTCGAAAGCGCTCGGCGAGACGGTATTCCCTACGCTCTACCAAGCCTGGCTAGACCACCAGGTTTTGCTGTTTCGCGATCAATCCCTGACCGATCCGCAGATGATCGCGTTCAGCCAGCGGTTCGGCAATTTGGACTTGGCGCCAATCCCCGGACACGGCCGCGCCTTCGTCGAGGGATTGCTGGAGATGTTCGTCATATCGAATGTGATCGAGGACGGTCACAATATCGGCTCACTCGGTGACGGTGAATGTTTGTGGCATACCGACATGGCTTGGACACCCAAGCCGGCCAAGGCCAGTTGCCTATTTGCGCTGGAAGTTCCGGAGGCACAGGGAGATACCGGCTTTTTGAACATGTACGCCGCCTACGAAACGTTGCCGCAGGACCTCCGCGCGCAGATCGAAGGCCGCACGATCAAACACGATACGCAATACACGCTGGACGGTCTCGATCGCAGCGGCGGCCCGCCGCTGACAGAGGCGAAGGCGTCCGGCAGCTTCGACGTGGCGGCGATCCCCGGAGTCAGCCATCCTATCGTGCGGACCCATCCGGAAACCGGGCGAAAGGCGCTCTATATCGGGCGGCGCCAGAATACTTATGTGAATGGGCTGCCCGTGTCCGAATCCGAAGCCTTGCTCGACGCCCTGTGGGCCCACGCCGATGAACGCGGACGCCGGACCCTGCATCATCGCTGGCGGGTCGGGGATTTGATGATCTGGGACAATCGCTGCGTCATGCACCGGCGCGACGCCTTCTCGCCCGACGTTCGCCGGGTTATGCACCGTACGCAGATACAGTCCGACTTGGCGCCGGTGTGACAGTCAGCCGATCGTCCAACCGCCGTCGATCAGGAGGGCCGCGCCGGTAATCAGCGCCGCCGCGTCAGAGGCGAGAAACACGATCGCGCCCATCAGGTCCTCAACCTGTCCGATCCGACCGAGCTTGATCTTCGACATGACGTAGTCGTTCATTTCCTTCTGCGCCAGAAACGGCTTTGCCAAAGGCGTCTCGATAAAGGTCGGCCCGATCGAATTGACCCGGATGCCGTGCGGCGCGAACTCCAGGGCCATCGCCTTGGTCATGCCTTCCAGCCCCCATTTCGAGGTGCAATAGACCGTCCGGTTCGGACCGCCGACATGGCCCATCTGCGAGGATACATTGATCACCGAACCGGACTTTCCGGCCGCCATCAGCCCGTCGGTCACCGCCTGCGCGACGAAGTAGGCGGCGCGGACATTGAGATCCATGATCGCGTCAAAATCGTCCGCCGTGGTGTCGGCCATGGTCTTCGGCCGGTTGGTTCCGGCGTTGTTGATCAGGATATCGAACGGGCCCGCCGCCATGATCGCCGAACGGGCCGCTTCGATATCGCTCACATCCAGCGTTCTGGCTTCCGCCTGCCCACCATCTGCGATGATGGCCGCCGCCGCATCCTCGATCTCGGATGACGTCCGCGCCGTCAGCGTGACAGCGGCACCCGCTTCCGCCAGTGCGGCTGCGGCGGCGAGACCGATCCCCCGGCCGGCACCGGTGACCAGCGCGCGCTTGCCATCGAGCCGGAACGACGGCGTTTTCGGCAGCTCCATCGGCCTAATCCGCCGCCGCCGCGTAATCGACGTTGCGGCCGCCATAGCGGCGCACCCGCACATTCGCCTGCTCGGCATGCCCGGCGAAGCCTTCCAACATGCACAGGCGTGAACAATAGGCGCCGATCTCCGCACTGGCTTCGTCGGTCAGGACTTTCTGATAGGTGCAGGTTTTCATGAATTTGCCGACCCACAGACCGCCCGTATAGCGCGCCGCCCGTTTCGTTGGCAGCGTGTGGTTCGTGCCGATCACCTTATCGCCATAGGACACGGTCGTCCGCGCGCCCAGGAACAACGCACCGTAATTGGTCATGTTGTCGAGGAAATAGTCCGGATTCTCGGTCAGGATCGTGACGTGTTCGTAAGCAAGCCGGTCCGCTTCCGCAACCATTTCATCGACACTGTCGCACAGGATCACCGCGCCATAGGTCTCCCAGGCCCCGCGCGCGATATCCGCCGTCGGCAGAATGTCGAGCAGCCGGTCCACTTCCGCCAGCGTGTCCTTCGCCAGCGCCTCGGAGGTCGTGATCAGCACTGCCGGTGAAGTCGGGCCATGCTCGGCCTGTCCCAGGAGATCCGTCGCGCACAACTCCCCATCGGCGGTGTCATCGGCGACGATCAGGGTCTCCGTCGGCCCGGCGAACAAGTCGATACCGACCCGCCCGTAAAGCTGACGCTTGGCTTCCGCGACGAACATGTTGCCGGGTCCCACAAGCATATCCACCGGCGCCACCGTCTCCGTGCCGAGCGCCATCGCCGCCACCGCCTGCACACCGCCGAGAACGAGGATTTCATCGGCACCGCCGAGATGCATAGCCGCGACGATTGCCGGGTGCGGTCCGCCATCCTGCGGCGGCGCGGAAGCCACGATGCGCTTCACTCCGGCGACCTTCGCCGTCACCACGCTCATATGGGCAGAGGCCACCATCGGGTACTTGCCCCCCGGGACGTAACAGCCGACGCTGTTCACCGGAATATTGCGGTGGCCGAGCACGACGCCCGGCATCGTCTCCACCTCGAGATCCTGCAGGCACGCCTTCTGTTTCTCAGCGAAGTTCTTTACCTGCGCCTGGGCGAATTTGATGTCCTCGAGATCGCGTTTGGCGACCTTGCTCATCGCGGACTCGATTTCGCGGTCGGAAAGACGGAAGGCATCGGGTGACCAGTTATCGAATTTGGCGGACAGCTCGCGAACAGCCGCGTCGCCGCGCTGCTCCACATCGCTCAGGATCCCTTCGACCGTCTGCCGGGTCTTGGCATCGTCCTGGGCTACTTCCTCGGCGTCTTTGCCCTGTTTCAAATACCGCGCCATCCTACTCTTCCCCTGTCAGTGAACTTTGGTCCGAACATAGCGACGGGCACGCATGCCCGACAATGCATGTCGTCCAACTGTATTGGTTTTTCTTGGCTGGAGGCCGCTTCGGCGGCCCAAATCAATTTCGAACTACGCCGACGGTTCGTCCGGCATGTCGGCGGGCGCATCGAGCCCCGCTTTCTTCTGTTCCGCTTTTTCACGTTTCGCCTCGAGCCGTGCAGCCTTCTTGGCGGCTTTGGCACGTTCGCGCTCCAGGCGTTCAAACTTGTAGTTCGGTTTTCGCGGCACGTTCGTTCCTTTTCAAATTCGGCCTCTGCGCGAGGCGCCAATGCGCCCCGAACAGATGCCAAGTTCGCGGGCGAAAACCCGCTTCAATCTGGTCAGTCCATCGCAACCAGGTTTTCGGCGGACGACCTGCCGTTCCGGCCGGGAACCAGCTCGTATTCCACCTTCTGGCCTTCGCGCAGGGTCGACATGCCAGCCTGTTCGACAGCGGAAATGTGAACGAATGCGTCCTTGCCGCCGTCGCTGGGCTCAATGAAGCCGTAGCCTTTCTGCGGGTTGAACCATTTAACGGTACCAGATGCCATAGTGCTTACTCCTGTTTTGGCAAAATTCGTGTGATTGGTTGATACAATTCTTGTATTCGGGGTTTGGCGTTATCGCGATTTGGTTGAAAGCCTAGCCTTTACGGCCGACGCGGTCACGCGGCGCGTTTCGGCTGCCGACCGCGTGGCGGCCGACGGCGCCGTTTCGACGGGCGCCGTTGCTGCTGACGTGCCGGTTTCTTCATGTCTTCCTTGGACGGTTCGGAAGCGCGGCTGGTGCGTTGCGAATGGTCTTCGACCACTTCGACCGGCATTTTGATCAATTTCTCAATATCCCGCAGGTACGCCCGTTCGCTCGGGTCGCAGAAGGAGAGCGCCGCGCCGCTGGCGCCGGCCCGCGCCGTTCTGCCGATCCGATGGACATAGCTTTCCGGCTCGTTCGGCAATTCGAAATTCACGACATGGGTGACGTCATCGATGTCGATACCGCGGGCCGCGATATCGGTCGCGACCAGCACCTGCACCTTGCTCTTCCGGAAGGCCTCCAAGGCGCGTTGCCGGGCATTTTGAGATTTGTTGCCGTGAATGGCTTCCGCGGTGATGCCGGCTTGCCCGAGCTGCTTCGCGACTCGGTTGGCCCGGTGCTTGGTGCGGGTGAAAACGATCACACGGAACATCGACTGCTCGCGGATAAGATCCTCTAGCAGGTCGCGCTTGCGCGCCGCTTCGACGAAATAGACCTTCTGATCGATCAGCTCGACCGGTGTCGCCGAAGGCGCCACTTCCACGCGGCGCGGGTCGTTAAGGATTTCCGCCGCCAGCTTCGCGACATCGCGGGGCATCGTCGCCGAAAACAGCAGCGATTGCCGTTTGACGGGCAGTTTCGCCACGATCTTCCGGACATCGTGGATAAAGCCCATATCGAGCATGCGGTCGGCTTCGTCGAGCACGAGCGTCGTGGCCTTGTCGAGCAGCAAGTGCCCCTGTTGCATCAGATCGAGCAATCGTCCCGGCGTCGCCACCAAGATATCCACGCCGCGATTCAGCGCCTTCACCTGCGGATTCTGTCCCACGCCGCCATAGATCACGGCATGGCGAAGCTTCAGATTTTGGCCATAGGCCTTGAACCCATCGCCGATTTGGATGGCCAACTCTCGCGTGGGCGCCAAGATCAAGGCACGGGGACGCCGCGCCTCAGGCCGTTTTTTCGCCTCGGCCAATCGCTGCAGAATCGGAAGCGCGAAAGCCGCCGTCTTGCCCGTGCCAGTCTGTGCCAGCCCCATGAGGTCGCCACCGTCGAGCAGCAACGGAATCGCTTGCGCCTGAATAGGCGTCGGCTCGGAATAGTTCTCGGCGCTGAGTGCACGCAGAAGCGGCACGGCGAGGCCGAGCTCGGAAAACGTCGTTTTGGTCAATTCAGTAAAAGTCCTTTTACGCCAGGCGGCGCACATCCTCATTCGGGCGGCGCCATGATGTGGCTTGGTCGCCAACTTCCACGCGCAAATGGAACAGACGGATTTTGAGAGAGATTTGCCTCGGGAATAGGCAATCGCAGTGTTGCTGCAATTGCGTCGCGCAGTCGCGAGAAATCATAGTGGCTTTCAAATGAGCCTTAAACTGTTGGGTGTCAAGGTAATTCCACCGGCCACACCGTGCATGGCAGCCGTGCAATATTTGAACGTAACGGAGG
>JAPPPC010000845.1:3583-8606 GCA_028817685.1 Rhodospirillaceae bacterium | reverse complement strand
CCATTTCTCAACCGCATCGCCTCGCTTTCGGTGACGGCCAGCGCCGGGATGTCGTCCAGCGCGGTCTCAACCGGAAGCAGCTTCTGCTCACGGGCCGCAATTTGACCAATTGACTCAAGTTCGTCCAGCGAAATCGCGTCATCTGCGTCAAAAGGCCCGACGGATGTCCGCCTTAACGCGGAAATATGCCCCAATCCGCCGGCTGCCCGGGCAATATCGCGTGCCAATGCCCGCATATAAGCGCCTTTGCCGCTGACAACCGAGAATTCGGTGTGGTCTGCGTCCGGGGTGCCGACGATCCGGATATCGTGGATATCGATCTCGCGTGCGGTCAAGGCGACCTTCTTATCTTCACGTGCCAGCTTATAGGCGCGAACACCGTCGATCTTGACGGCGGAAAATTGCGGGGGAACCTGCTCGATGCGGCCGACGAAGCCCGTCAGCACATTTTCGACGGCGGCTTGGTCCGGCCGGACGTCGCTCTGCTTGACCGTCTCGCCTTCCGCGTCATCGGTGTTGGTCTCCGCCCCCCAACGCAACGTGAAGCAATATGACTTCGAACCGTCCATGACATGGCTGACGGTTTTCGTCGCTTCGCCGAACGCGATTGGCAGCATGCCGGTCGCCATGGGGTCCAGTGTGCCGCCGTGACCGGCCTTGCGGGCGTCCAGCAACCATTTGACCTTGTTGACGACAGCGGTCGACGTCATCCCGCCGGGTTTGTCGATGATGAGCCAACCGTGCACGGGCCTGCCGCGCCGTCTACGGCTCATTGGCACTCTCGTCTAAATCGCGCGCGACCTGGGGCTGGCGGAGCAGGGCGTCGATGTGATCGGCCTGACCGAAGCTTCTGTCGACCTCAAACTGCAGACGCGGCACGTGGCGCAATTCGACTTCCCGGGCGATGACGCCACGCAGGTACGGTGCCGCCCGGCCGAGCGCCTCGACGATTTCGTCGGCGGCCTCGCCGCCAAGCGGCATGACGAATGCCGTCGCGTTTTTAAGGTCCGGGCTGGCGCGCACTTCGGTGACCGTAATCGACACGTTGCGGAGCGCCGGGTCGCGCAGATTGCCGCGCTCCAGGGCCCCGGACAGGGCGTGGCGCAGCGCTTCGCCCACACGAAGCTGTCTTTGCGACGGTTGCTTGTTTTTCGCCATGACCAATACGCCCCGGTCTTGCGGGGTCCGGTAAATCCGTCGGAGCCGATCCGTTACAGCGTGCGCTGCACTTCTTCGACCTCGTAGCATTCGATGACATCGCCTTGCTTGATGTCGTTGTAATTCTCGAACGCTATGCCGCACTCGAAGGCGTTCTGCACTTCCCGGACGTCGTCCTTGAAGCGCCGAAGCGTCTTGAGGTTGCCGTCGAATACCACGACCTGGTCGCGCAACAAGCGGCATTTCGTCCCGCGGCGGATAACGCCTTCGGTGACGTAGCAGCCCGCGACCTTGCCGACCTTGCTGATGCTGAAGACTTCGCGGACATCTGCGTAACCGATGATGTTCTCCCGAATCTCCGGCGCCAGCATCCCGCCCAGCAGCTGCTTCATGTCGTCGATCAAATCGTAGATGATCGAATAGTAGCGGATATCGACCTTTTCCTGCTTGGCCGCTTGCCGTGCCTGCGGATTGGCGCGCACGTTGAAGCCAAGGATGACAGCGTTCGAAGCGCCGGCCAAACCGACATCGGATTCCGTGATGCCGCCAACCCCGGAATGCAGGATCGAGAACTCGACCTCGTCGGTGCCCAGATTCTGCAGCGCCGCATTGATCGCTTCGACGGAACCTTGCACATCGCCCTTAATCAGGATGGGGGCGGTTGCTGCCTCGCCTTCCTTAATCTGGTCGAACAGCTGCTCCAGCGTGCCGCGCGCGCTGGTCGCGAGCTCGGAATCCCGGGCCTTGCGCTTACGGTATTCCGTAATCTCGCGCGCCCGTGCTTCGTCTTCGACGACGGCGAAGTCGTCGCCCGCATTGGGTGCGCCCTGCAATCCGAGAATTTCCACCGGGACCGACGGTCCCGCTTCCTTGATGTTTTCGCCGCGATCGTTGATCAGGGCACGCACGCGGCCCCACTCGGCGCCGGCGACGAAGATGTCACCGATCTTCAAGGTGCCACGCTGAACCAGAAGCGTCGCAACGGCGCCACGGCCGCGTTCGAGTCGCGCTTCGACCACGGCACCCTGTGCGGTGCGATCGGGATTCGCGCTGAGCTCCATCAGCTCGGCTTGCAGCACGATGGATTCTTCCAGCGCATCGAGATTGATGCCTTCGGTGGCGGAAATTTCGACGTCCTGCACGTCGCCGCCCAAGCTCTCGACGACGATTTCGTGCGACAGCAATTCGTTGCGGATACGGTTCGGATCCGCGTCCGGCCGGTCGATCTTGTTGATCGCGACGATGATCGGCACATCCGCAGCCTTGGCATGGCTAATCGCTTCCGCGGTTTGCGGCTGCACACTGTCTTCGGCGGCGATGACCAGCACAACCAGGTCCGTCACGCTGGCGCCGCGGGCACGCATCGACGTGAACGCTTCGTGGCCTGGCGTGTCGAGGAAGGTGATCTGTGCCCCGCTCGACAAATTGACCTGGTAGGCGCCGATATGCTGCGTGATGCCGCCGGCTTCGCCGGCCGCCACATCGGTCTTGCGCAAGGCATCGAGCAACGAAGTCTTACCGTGATCGACATGGCCCATCACGGTGACAATCGGTGCGCGTGACACCAGCGATTCCTCATCGTCCGGGCCGCCTTCCAAACCGATTTCGACGTCGGATTCCGAGACGCGCCGGACACGGTGACCGAACTCCGTGACCACGAGCTCTGCGGTGTCGGCATCGATGACCTGGTTGATCGTCGCCATGACACCGGACTTCATGAGGGTTTTCACGACGTCTGTACCGCGGACCGCCATCCGATTCGCCAGATCGCCAACGCTAATCGTCTCCGGAATAACGACGTCGCGGACGATATTCGCTGAATCGAGCTCGCCGGCGAGCTGGCGCGCCCGCTGCTTCTCACGTTCGCGGGCGCGTTTCAGCGACGCGATACTGCGCGCTCGTTCGACGGTGCCGTCCTCTGATTCCAGCGCCTGCGAAATTGTAAGTTTTGCGGAACGGCGGCGCGGCGCTTGCCGCGCGCGCAAGGTTTGCGTCCGCTTCGCATCGGCCTTGCCCGGGCTACTGCGCCGGCCGCGGCCCTTATCTGCATCTTCGCTCGGGGTTGCATCGGTTTTACGTGCCGGTGCCGTGCGTGACCGCGCGATGACAGCTTCGACTTCGGCCGGGCTTTCCGCTTGTGCGGCCGCTTCGGCCTCGGCGGCTTTGCGGGCTTCTTCTTCAGCCTTACGCCGCTCTTCCTCTTCGACCCTGCGGGCTTCTTCTTCCTCCCGCTTCTTCTTGACCTCTTCTTCCTTGAGGCGGCGTTCCGCTTCCTCCAACCGGCGGCGTTCGGCATCTTCCGCGGCGCCGTGCAACGCCCGCAGGCGTGCGGCGCGTTCGTCCTCGGTCAGAGTGCTTGGCGCGCCTGAGGCCAGGTCGCCGATTGGCCCGCCGCCCGCTTTGGCCTTTACCTCTTGCATGCCGCCGCTGGTGCCGCGTTCGAAGGTCCGCTTGCGCTTTACTTCTACCGTGACGGCTTTCGTGCGGCCATGGCTGAAGCTTTGCCGGACCTGTCCAGTCTCGACCGTCTTCTTCAGCTCCAAACGCCCAGGCTTGTTCAAGCTGAGCTTGTTATCTTGCGTCTTGCTTTCACTCATCGCATTTCCTGTTTTCCGGACGGAAGCCGGATAAACGCGCTGCAGTTTCCAAAAAACCCTCCGACAAACCGCCTGGAGCCAACGCGGCATGTACGGTTTCGTCGCGACCGAACGCAACGCCAAGTTCGGTCGCTCGAAGCAAACAGACCTCCGGCAGATCGCCAGCGGTCTGCCGTAATTTCCGGCGTCCGTCCATCGAACCGTCGGACGCCCCGAGTAAGATAGCTGCACGCCCCTCGCGCAACCAGCCCTTCACCTTAACGAACCCCGAGACCGCCTGGCCGGCGCGGCGCGCCAAACCCAGAAACTCGGTGCAGCGGCGGACCAACAGCTGCTCAACCTGTTCGTCCAACGCGTTATCGACCTGAACCTGTCTGCGCGCCGCGAACGCGAAGAGGTTGCGAGCACACGCCGTCTTAATGACATTGCGGTCGGCGCTCAACCAAATTCCGCGGCCGGGCAGCCTGCCGGCAACGTCCGGCACGACGATATTATCCGGTCCGACGACAAAACGCACCAACTCGGTCTTCGGCATCCGTCGATTGGACACCACGCAACGCCGAAGTGGCCCAGCCTCTTCGTCGATCGGGTGTTCGGTTATCGCGCTGCTTGCCGCCATGCCCGAGTTCGCAGTCCCGTTGCCTACATCAACATCTCTTCGCCGCCTTCGGCTTCCGCCGCCGCGCGTTCTTCTTCCGCCAGCCTCTCCAGCTCGGCGGCACGCAGTTCTTCTTCGGTAAACCAGCCAGCCGCAACGCGGGCTTTCATGATCATGTCATTCGCTTCGGATTCCCGCATATCGAAGGATGCCAGAATGCCCTCTTCCGGGTCGGTCAGCTCGTCGGAGGCCAAATCGGCGAAATCTTCCAACGTCTTGACCTCCCCTTGTCCGAGCTTCACGAGCATCGGTCCGGTCAGGCCCGGCAGCTCCGCAAGCTCGTCCGTCACGCCGAGGTCACGGCGTTCCTTGGTCAGGCGGTCGCTCTCCGCTTCCAGGAAGTTGCGCGCGCGGTTCTGCAGTTCCGCCGCCAGATCGTCGTCGAATCCTTCGATGGAGGAAACGTCTTCAATCGGCACATAGGCGACTTCCTCGACGGAGGAGAAGCCTTCCGTAACAAGCAAGTGCGCGATGACGTCGTCGACGTCGAGCGCCTCGATGAACCGCTCGCTCCGCGACAGGAATTCCTTTTGCCGCCGTTCCGACTCTTCTTCCTCGGTCAGGATGTCGATATCCCATCCGGTGAGCATCGATGAGAGACGGACATTTT
>JAPPPC010000845.1:1351-3573 GCA_028817685.1 Rhodospirillaceae bacterium | reverse complement strand
ATTTTGGCCGCGACGGCCGATCGACAGGCTCAATTGATCGTCCGGTACCACGACCTCGATCTTGTTCTGGTCTTCGTCCAAAACGATCTTGGCGACTTCGGCCGGCGCCAAGGCGTTGACGACGAAGGTCGCCGGGTCCGGAGACCAGGGAATGATGTCGATTTTCTCGCCTTGCAGTTCCGAGACGACGGCCTGTACGCGACTGCCGCGCATGCCGACACACGCGCCGACCGGGTCGATGCTGCTGTCATTGGAATGCACCGCGATCTTGGCCCGGCTTCCGGCATCGCGCGCCACGGCATCGATTTCGATGATGCCGTCATAGATCTCCGGCACTTCCTGGGAGAACAGTTTGGCCATGAATTGCGGATGGGTGCGCGACAGAAAGATCTGCGGGCCGCGCGGCTCCTGCCGCACATCGTAAATGTAGGCGCGGACGCGTTCGTTGCGGCGGAAATGTTCGCGCGGCAGGAACTCGTCGCGGCGCAAGACACCTTCGGCGCGGCCGAGATCCACCGTGACATTGCCAAACTCGACCCGTTTGACCAGGCCGTTCACGATCTCGCCGACACGGTCCTTGTATTCCTCGTACTGCCTTTCGCGTTCGGCTTCGCGCACGCGCTGTACGATGACCTGCTTCGCCGTTTGCGCGGCGATCCGGCCGAAATCGATCGGCGGCAGCGGATCGACGAGAAACTCGCCAAGCGTGGCATCGGCCTTGCGGTGATGCGCCTGGTCCACCGTCAACTGTGTCGCTTCGTTCTCGACCTCTTCGACCACTTCCAGATAGCGGGCCAGTTGGATGCTGCCGGTTTTGCGATCGATCGTGGCGCGAATATCGTGCTCCAGACCATATTTCGTCCGGCCCGCCTTTTGGATGGCCTGCTCCATCGCTTCCAGCACTTGCTCGCGGTCGATTCCCTTGTCCCGGGCGACCGTGTCGGCCACTTGCAGGATTTCCATCGTTAGATTCGCAACGGCTTCCATGTTCCTATCCGCCTCTCGCACGGTTTCCTAATGTTGCGTTTCGCCGGCCAGGGCCAGCAATTCGTCGTTCAAGATAAGTTTCGCGCGTTCGATATCCGCATAGGGGATCGCGACACGCGTATCTTCCGTATCCAGCTGCACCTGGTCATCGGCGAGGCCCGCGATCCGGCCGCGAAAACGCCGCTGACCATCCATCGGTTCGCGCAATTCTATCTTTGCTTCCAGCCCGGCGAACCGCGTGTAGTCCTTCGGCCTGGTAAGCGGCCGGTCCAGTCCAGGCGAGCTGACTTCAAGCGTATAGCTGCCCTTGATCGGATCTTCGACGTCCAGCAGTGCCGAAACCGCCCGGCTTATCGCGGCGCAATCCTCGACCGTCATCGTGCCGTCATCCAGCCGTTCGGCCATGATCTGCAATGTTCGTCGCTGCGCCCCGGATATCCGCACGCGCACCAGATCGAAACCCATATCTTGCAGGGTTGGCGCGATGATCGTTTCGACGCGTTTCGCTGGGTCCAAATCTCCGCTCCCAAACGGAATTAAAAAAGGGCGGGCACCGGGCCCACCCACGACATCAACCGAATGAACGGTTTATGGGATTACGGGGCTATGTAAGCCATATGGCGTGCTATCTCAAGCTATTTATCCGCCCGGGCACGCCGGATGAACTCCAGATAGATGCTGGTTTCGCCCCGCTGGGCGGCCTTCTCCTCATACCGGGTCGGCGGCCAATCCGAAGGGCGGGTGCGCCAATCCTCCGGGCCCCTCGCGCACCATTCGAAAGCCCCGTGCTGGAGCGTGTGAAACAGCATCCAGCGGACATAGTCGCGGTGGTCGCTCGCCAGGCGTAGCTGTCCTCCATCGACCATAACCCTCGCCAACTCGTCCAACGTGTCCGGCGAGACGATGCGCCGCCGATGATGCCGCCGCTTCGGCCAGGGGTCGGGAAACAGGATGAAACAGCGTTCGATGGAACGGGCTGGCAGCGCTTCGATGAGGCGGCGCGCATCTTCGGCGTAGACACGGATATTTCTGATGTCCGCCGATTCAACAGTGCGGACCAAACGCGCCACACCGTTTATGAAGGGTTCGCAGCCGATGAACCCGATATCGGGATTGGCTTGCGCTTGGGCGGCGAGATGTTCGCCACCACCAACCCCGACTTCCAGCCAAACGGCGTTGACCGGGGTATCGAACAAGGCCGACGGGTCGGTAAGTGTGTCGAGGGAGTCGATCGA
>JAPPPC010000845.1:0-1341 GCA_028817685.1 Rhodospirillaceae bacterium | reverse complement strand
AAAAGATCGGAAAGGTGCTCCCGTTGCGCTGTTCGCAACGGGCGCCCTTGCCGTCTGCCGTAAAGGATCCGCTTGTTTTTCTCCGGTGCCGGGGACAACGGTCCGGTCAGGTCAAGGCGGCTTTCAGGTCATCGACGAGATCGGTCCGCTCCCAAGAGAAACCGCCATCGTCGGTCGCCTCGCGACCGAAATGACCATAGGCCGAGGTCGGCACATAAATCGGCCGGCTCAATTTCAGGTGCTCGCGGATGTTACGCGGGCTGAGATCCATCACCTCGCTGACGGCGCCGGCCAGCTTGTCGTCGGAAACCTTTCCGGTTCCCTTGGTATAGATGTAGACGGACAGCGGTTTCGAAACGCCGATGGCGTAGGCCACCTGAATTTCACAACTGTCAGCCAGCCCGGCGGCGACGACGTTCTTCGCAACATAGCGGGCGGCATAGGCAGCCGACCGGTCGACCTTCGAAGGGTCTTTGCCGGAGAAGGCCCCGCCGCCATGCGGTGCGGCGCCACCATAGGTGTCGACGATAATCTTACGGCCGGTGACCCCGGCGTCGCTATCCGGGCCGCCGATGACGAACCGTCCGGTGGGGTTGACGTAGAATTCGTCTTCCGGACACATCCAGCCGTTCGGCAGCACATCTTCGACGAATGGCCGAACGATCTCGCGCACGTCCGATTGTTCCAGCGCTTCGTCATGCTGTGTCGAGACGACGACAGACGTGGCCCGCACCGGGACGCCGTTTTCATAGAGCAGTGTGACCTGGCTTTTCGAATCCGGCCCCAAGCCGGAGATTGTATTCGCGTGCCGGGCTTCCGCCATGCGGCGGAGAATTTCGTGGCTGTAGTGGATCGCAGCCGGCATGAGCACATCGGTCTCACGGCAGGCGTAGCCGAACATCAGACCCTGATCACCGGCGCCTTCGTCCTTGTTGCCGGCGGCGTCGACACCTTGCGCGATATCGACCGACTGACCGTGCAGATGGCACTGGAAATCAAGGTTTTTCCAGTGAAAGCCATCCTGCTCGTAGCCGATTTCGCGTACCGCGTTCCGGGCGATCTCCTCCAGCTTGTCCGCGTCGACGCGGCCCGAGCCGTCGACCAGCCCTTCAGGCCCCCGAATCTCACCGGCTAGGATGACACGGTTTGTGGTGCAAAGGGTTTCGCAGGCGACGCGGGAAAGTGGATCGGCGCCAAGGAACAGGTCGACCACCTCGTCGGAAATGCGATCGCTAACCTTGTCCGGATGACCTTCGGAGACCGACTCGCTGGTGAACAGAAAATCGCCTTGTGCCACGACTCCCCCTTAATCTAATGGATATTTGCCCGATGAATTAAAAA
>JAPPPC010000203.1 GCA_028817685.1 Rhodospirillaceae bacterium | reverse complement strand
GAGCCTCCGGCCGCGGCAGGCACTCGCTCTAACCGGGCAACAGGTCCGATGGAAGCGGGCGTGACTTGTTCGCCCGGGCCGCTGCGCAGCGTTCGCGGATCGCGGCGCCGAAGGGGTCGACGCGCCCGAAGCGGTCCGGGCGGAAAGGTGCCAGGTCGATGCGCGGCACCCGATCCAGCGCCAGATCCGCGATGGCACTGCCGATACCCGCCGACAGTACCACGCCGCTGCCGCAACACCCTGTCGCCGCCAGGAATCCGGACACGCCCGGCACCGGGCCGAGGATGATATTGCCGTCCGGCGTGTAGGTGGAGAGGCCGGCGATATAGTTCGCGAATTGCGCCTCGGCGATACCAGGGAAGAAGCGCCCGACTGCCTCGGCAGCCTCGGCGAGACGGTCCCAATGCGCCTCCCCCACGGTTGGCGAGAACGCCGCCGGGTCGTCGGGCAGTTCGCGGGCGTCGAAGGTCGCGGAGTGGCGTTCATGGATCCCCAACAAAACCGCACCGACATCATAGCGCGCATAGGCGCCGGCGTCGGGCATCGTAACGGCCGGATGATCGCCGCCATTGGCGGAATCCGGCTTGGTGATCCAGTAATGGCTGCGCACCGGCGCCATCGGCAAAGGGTAGCCGACCTTGGCCGAAAGCAGCGACGCCCAGGCGCCGGCCGCATCGATGAGGCTCCCGCTTTCGATCCGTCCGGCGGCGGTTTCGACTCCGATCACACGGCTGCCGGCGGTCAGCACGCCGGTGACCGCGGTGCGTTCGCGAATTTCGACCCCGAGCGCAGCCGCGGCCCGGGCATAAGCCATGCTCAGCAGGTACGGGTCGACATAGCCGTCGGTCGGCAGAAACCCGACCTTGCGAACCGAAGACACATCCAGCCACGGCACCAGTTCACCGGCAGCGGCGGGATCCATCCACGCGAACGGAATATCGTGACACGCCGCTTCGGCCGCCATACCGTCCAGTTCGGATATGCGGGCGTCCGTCGCCGCGAGGCGCAGACTGCCGACGTCGTGAAACCCGACATCCTCACCCAGTTCCTCGGCCAGGATGTCGACCGTCTCCCGCGTCCGCTTGGCCAGAGGCGTCTTTGTCGGGTTGGTCGAGACCTGCAACACCATGCCGGCGGCGCGGCTCGACGCCGCGCTTGCCAGCGCGTTGCGCTCCACCAGCACGATCGATCCCCCCTTCTCCCGCGCCAGGTGATAGGCCACGGACGCGCCGATGATGCCGCCGCCGATTACGATGTGATCAAACTGTGCCATGCGCGGCCACTATATCAGGGGAACCAATTGCTGCCGCTTCGAACCACCGGAAATGCGCCGATGCGCGCCATATCCTACAGTACAGCAGTGAATCTCGAGGAGAGCGTAATGAGTACCGAACAGAATCGGAAGATCGTCGAGGACGCCATCGCCCTCTGGACCGCCGGCGACGGCGGCGCCATTTTCCGGATTTTGGCTGACGATGTGCAGTGGACCGTCATCGGCACAACGGCGGTATCCGGTACCTATAACGGCCGGCAAGACTTCATCGACCGCGCGTTGAAACCGCTCAGCCGGCGGCTGGACGGCGCCATTACGCCGGAAGTGGTCGATATCATCGCGGAAGGCGACCGGATCGTCCTGCTCTGGAACGGCACCGGACGGATGACCGACGGCAGCCCCTATCACAACCAATACAGCTGGGTGATGCGCTTCAAGGACGGCGCGGTGACCGAAGGCACCGCCTATCTGGACACGGCATTGTTGGATCGACTGATGGCGATCCCAACCGCGTAGCCGGGCCAGCACGCCACCTGATTTATTAGAGTACACAATCCTTCAAATTCGTGGGACACAGCATTTGGCTCAAAACCGATTTAGGTATCGTGTCCCTGGAATAATTCTCCCGGCGGGCATCTACCTCTGCGCACCGCGCACGCGCAGGCGGTATGAGGGGCGTCGGTCAGCTATAGGAAACGAGGGATATCAATCATGATCACGCCGGGTTACGTCGCCGAGATGGCGGCCTATTCACGCTGGCAGAACGACAATCTCTATCGCATCTGCGACGAGATCGGGCAGGTGGAACGGGAGCGCGACCGGGATCTGTTTTTCGGATCGATACACCACACGTTGAACCACATCTGTCTGGTCAATCGTTCGATACTGACATACCTCGATGGCACCATGCCGGCGCGTATACCGCTCGACCAGATGGTGTGGCCTGATTGGGACGACCTGAAGGCCACCCGACTGATGCAGGACGATATATTGTCAGCGGGCGGCAGCGACTGGACCGAGGCCTGGCTGGCCGAGGAGATCGTCATGCAAAGCCCGCGTCTGGACGATCCGCCAACCTTTCCGCGCTGGGTGATGGTGGTGCAGCTTTTCAATCACCAGACCCACCACCGCAGCCAGGTCACCGGTGCGCTGCATGCTATGGGTATCGATTATGGCGCGACCGATATCCCATGGCGTCCGGGTGCGGGCTATTTTGCCGGTTAGAATGTTCGCCCCAGCCTGCGCCGGCAGCCAGCGGTGATGACTGTCCACTTCGAGCGAAAAGCGGGCCGAAGCGCCTTGGCCTTTGATGCAGGCCCGTAGCGCGTGGCCCATCTGCGGTTCGGTTGGTGTCGAACGCGCGCGAACCGTAAGATGCGATATCGATCTATGCTATATGGGTCGGGACGGCCCAGGCCGGCTCTCCAGACCGGAGCGTCGCTTAAGCTTCCTTCCGAAAGTAAGAACGACACAAAGGTGAAACGATGCCCAAGACACCGGACTATTTTAAGGGACGAACCCTCGTCATTACCGGCGCCGGTAGCGGCATCGGCCGGGCCACGGCGACGATCTTCGGACGCGAGGGGGCGAATGTCGTTTGCGCCGATATCGACGAGCAAAGCGCCGTCTCCGCCGCGCGCGAGACCGAAGAGGCGGGCGGCGCAGCGATCGGCATCCATGTGGACGTGACCCAGCGCGACAGCGTACAGGCCATGATCGCCAAAGCCATCGACACCTATGGCCAAGTCGATTTTCTGTTCAACAGCGCGGGCTCAGCCATCAAACGCGCCAAATTCCTGGAGATCGACGACGATCTTTGGGACCGCACCTACGACCTGAATGTCAAAGGCACCTTCTATGCCATGCAAGAGGCCCTTCCCCACATGCTGGATCGAGGCCAGGGTGTGATCGTCAACGTGGCCAGCATGGCGGCCCGCATGGGCGGCCCCGGCAAGTCGCCGCACTACGCTTCCGCCAAGGGAGCGGTGGATACGCTGACCATGGGTGCCGCGCGGGAATTTGCCGACCGGGGCATCCGGGTGCTGTCCATCTCCCCCGCCATCGTGGACACGCCGTTCCAAGACATTAACGAGCCCGGGATGCTGGAGGCGGCGATCGCGACCAATCCGATGGGCCGAGCCGGGCGTCCGGAAGAAGTCGGCGAACTGGTGCTGTTCATGTGCTCCGACGCCTGCGAGTTCATGACCGCCGACACCGTCAAGATTTCCGGCGGCAGCGGTTGGCGATGACGGCGGGGCGGCACGTCCGTTCCGGACTGACCCTAGACGAGTTCTAGCTGAATTCACCTCGGCCGACCTTCATCGCCTTCCGGAAATGCCTCGGCGTCAAATTTGTCGGCCGAATGATCGTTAGCGCAACGACACCGTTCACCCGATCGCGTCGGTGAGCCAGCTCCAAAGGTAGTCCGCGAACGACCGCGACACGTAGATGTCGAAGACGGGGCCGGCCTCGTCCGCGTCATCGGTCGTCTGATGCAGGATGACCGCTGCCTTGGCGAGCATGGTCTGCGCGACGTCGCCCAACCCGAAGGCGCGCGGGTGAAGATCGAGGGCACAGCCTTTGGCGAGCAGGTTGCGGGCGCCGGCGCCGGACAGGCGGAATACGGTGCGCGCATCCGTCACGTCGACGACCGAGGCGTGAAACTCCGCCACAGCCCCCTCCAGCGACGCGACGACGTCGGGTTCGCTGCCGCCGGCACAGACCAGCATCCATTCGTCGGGCGCGAGCCAAAGCGCCGACAGGGGCGGGGTTTCCGTCGAGGTGTTCGGCGCCTGCGGCAAGTCGATTTCGACCGCGGTCTGGATAGCGGCGAGCCACGCCGTGTCGCCGGCGTCGCCGCGCAGGTTCACCTTGCCCACATCTGGATTCTCGGCGAGGCGAACGCCGTCGCGTTCTACTACTGTCGCGCCGTCAAGATGCGCCAGGGGACTCCGCGCATCAGCCATTGAGCCGCTCCCCATCGGGATCGAAGAAGACTGGGTCGGTGACCGTCACCTCGATCACCTTGTCCGGTATCGGCGCGTACAGCGTCTCGCCCTTGCGGCCGCGGCCGCTTTGGATCATCGCCATGGCAATCGAACGACCAAGATTGGGGCTGTAGTAGCTCGAAGTGACATGGCCGATCATGTCCATCGGCGGCTTGTCCTTCACCGTGGCGACGATCTGCGCGCCCTCGTCCAGCACGATCTCCGGATCGGCAGTGAACAGACCGACCAGCTGCTTACGGTCGTCGCGCACCGTATCCGAACGGCTGAGGGAGCGGCGGCCGATAAAGTCGCCCTTGGTCCAGTTGACGATCCAGTCCATGCCGAGATCGAGCGGCGTCACCGTGCCGTCGGATTCCTGTCCGGCGATGAAGAAGCCTTTCTCCGCGCGCAGCACATGCATCGCCTCCGTGCCGTAGGGCGTGATGCCGTGCGGTTCGCCCGCTGCGATCAACGCATCCCACAGGGCGCGGCCGTAGCGTGAGGGCACGTTGATTTCGAACCCGACCTCGCCGGTGAAGCTGACCCGCAGCACCCGCGCCGCGATCCCCGCCACCGCACCTTCCTGCATCGACATGTGGCGGAAATTCTGCGGGTCGAGTGTCATGTCCGGTGCCAGCCCGGCCAGCAGGTCGCGCGCCTTCGGGCCGCAGATACTGACCGTCGCATATTGCTCGGTCACCGAGGTGCAGTAGACCTTGAGGTCTGGCCATTCGGTCTGCAGCCATTCCTCCAACCAGGACAGGACGCTGGCGGCGTTACCGGTCGTCGTCGTCATAAGGAAATGGTTATCGCCCAGCCGCGTGGTGACCCCGTCATCCATCACCATGCCGTCGTCGCGCAGCATCACACCGTAGCGGCAACGGCCGACGCCCAGTTTCTTCCAGCCGTTCGTATAGACCCGGTTGAGGAATTCCGCCGCGTCGGGACCTCTGATGTCGATCTTGCCGAGGGTCGAGTAGTCCAGGATGCCGACACCGTCGCGCGCCGCCTTGACCTCGCGGTCGACGGCCTGGCGCATGGTCTCCTCGCCGCGCGGGTAGTACCAGGCGCGCTTCCACTGACCGACATCCTCGAACTTGGCCCCTTGCTCCACATGCCAATCATGCATGGGGGTGCGTCGCACCGGATCGAACAAGCTGCGGACATGGCTGCCGGTGATCGCACCGAAGGTTACCGGCGTGTAGGGCGCGCGGAAGGTGGTGACACCGACCGCCGGAATTTCCGCGCCGAGTTGCTGGGCGACGATGGCCAGCGCGTTGACGTTGCCGGTCTTGCCCTGGTCGGTGCCCATGCCGGTGGTGGTGTATCGCTTGACGTGCTCGATCGAGTGGTAGCCTTCGCGTACCGCTAGATCGAGATCCTTCGCCGTCACGTCGTTCTGGAAATCGACGAACATGCGGACACCCTTGCGGTCGGACGGCGCGCGCCACGCGGGCTGCATCGGCCCCAACGCCGGTTCGCCGACCGCCGGCGCGGCAATTTCCGCCCCGTCGCAACCGACATCCAGTGCCGCCGCACGGCCCGCCTCGATCCCCGCCGACAGACAGTCGGCCAACCCCGCCGCGCCTTCGCAGGCCCCGATCGACCGGACCGCCTGCATGGCCTCGCCCGGCCGGAACGTGCCTTCCTGTTCGTCGAAAGTCAGCGCGCCGCGCGACTGCGAGAACAGGTGGACAGCGGGGCTCCAGCCGCCGGACATGGCGACGGAATCGCACTTCAGTTGGCGGACATCGCCCGCGACACCATCGCCGGCATCGTTCAGCCGCATCACTGTGACGGCCGAGACCCTGTGCCGTCCTCCGGTGCCGGTGATCGTGTGACCCTGCATCACCGGGATACCCGCCTCGCGTGCCAGACGAGGCCAATCACCCTCGACCTGGTTGCGCAGGTCGACCACCGCTTCGACGCCAACCCCGGCAGCGGCCATATCGAGTGCCGCGGCGTAGGCGCTGTCATTGTTGGTGAACACCACGGTCCGCGATCCCGGTGCAACGCCGTAGCGGTTGACGTAGGTCCGCGCCGCGCCGGCGAGCATGATGCCCGGCCGGTCATTTTCGGCGAAGACCAATGACCGTTCGATGGCGCCGGTCGCCAGGATGACCTGCTTGGCGCGCACCTTCCACAGGCGCTGGCGCAACATCCCGTCGGCACCGGGCAGGTGGTCGCCGACCCGCTCCAGCAGCCCGACGAAATTGTCCGCGTAGTAGCCGAAGGCCGTGGTCCTTGGCAGGAGTGTGACTTCGTCCATGCCGGCCAATCCCGCCACGGTCGCGCCAAGCCAGTCAGCAGGCCCACCCTCGCCGACCTGGATATGCCGTCCCGGCTCAGACAGCAGGCTGCCGCCGAGTTCCGCCTGTTCGTCGGCCAGGATGACCCGCGCGCCGGCAGCGCCGGCGGCCTGCGCCGCGGCCAGTCCGGCCGGTCCCGCGCCGATCACCAGCACGTCGCAATGGGCATGCTGCTGTTCGTAACGGTCCGGGTCGCGCGCATCGGGGGCACGGCCGAGGCCCGCCGCCTTGCGGATATGTTTCTCGTAGAACATCCACAGCCGCGCCGGCCGCATGAAGGTCTTGTAGTAGAAGCCGGCCGGCAGCAGTGCCGAGAACCGGTCGTTGATGCCGCGCAGATCGAACCGCAGGCTGGGCCAGCAATTCTGGCTTGCGGCGCGTAGCCCCTCGAAAAGCTCCACGGTCGTAGCACGCATATTCGGATCGGTCCGCGCGCCGGCGCCGAGCTGGACCAGCGCGTTGGGCTCCTCCGAGCCGCTGCCGAAGATGCCGCGCGGTCGGTGATACTTGAAGCTGCGTCCGACCAGATGCACGCCATTGGCCAGCAGGGCCGAAGCGAGTGTGTCGCCCTTGTGGCCGAAATAGCGGCGGCCGTTGCAGCTGAAGGCGACCTCGGTGGTCCGGTCGATCCGGCCCCCGTCGGGCAGTCGGAAACGCTGCCGCCTCACGATGTACGCCCCGGAATGTCGGGCGGCGCCTCGTCCATCTGATAGACGGCGAGGATCTGATCGCTGACCGTATCGCGCACGACATGGAACCATTTGCGGCAGCCATGCGCGTGGTTCCAGCGCTCGTAATAGAGCCCTTTCGGGTTCTGCCGCATGAAGAGGTAGTCGGCCCAAGCCGCGTCGTCGATCGTGTCGGCGCCGGCCGGCCGCGTGATGTGCGCCTCGCCGCCGCAATGAAACTCATGCACGTCGCGCTCGCCGCACCAGGGGCAGGGGATTAGCAGCATGGGGCCAAACTCCTAATGCGCAACCGCAGCGGCGCCGTGTTCGTCGACCAGGGCGCCGGAGGTGAACCGGTCGAGGGCGAAGGGTGCGTTCAGTTCGTGCGGTTCATCGCGGGCGATGGTGTGGGCGAAGACGTTGCCCGACCCCGGCGTCGCCTTGAAGCCGCCGGTACCCCAACCGCAGTTGAAATACAGTCCTTGGACCGGCGTCTTCCCGATGATGGGGCTGGCGTCCGGGCAGACATCGACGATGCCACCCCATTGTCGCAGCATGCGCATGCGGCTGAACATGGGGAACAGTTCGACTACGGCGTGCAGCGTGTCCTCGACCACGTCGAACCCGCCGCGCTGCGAATAGGAGACATAGCTGTCGATGCCCGCACCGATGACCAACTCGCCCTTGTCGGACTGGCTGATATAGGCGTGCACCGCGTTCGACATGACGACGCAGTCGAGAACCGGCTTGATCGGCTCCGAGACCAGCGCCTGCAGCGGGTGGCTCTCGATGGGCAGGCGGAACCCGGCCATATTGGCCAGAACGCTGCAATGGCCCGCCACCACGACGCCGACCTTTTTCGCCTTGATGGTGCCGCGGCTGGTTTCAAGTCCCTGCACCGCATCACCGTCGCGCAGAATGCCGGTCACCTCGCAATTCTGGATGATATCGACGCCGAGCGCATCGGCCGCCCGCGCGAAACCCCAGGCCACCGCATCGTGCCGCGCGACGCCGCCGCGACGCTGCAGCGAGGCGCCCAGCACGGGGTACCGCAGGGTCGGGGAGGTGTCGATCAGCGAGCAGAAATCCTTCACGCCTTGCGCGTCGAGGATTTCGGAATCGATACCGTTCAGCCGATTGGCGTTTACCCGGCGGGACAGTTCGCGCAGATCGTGGAGATTGTGCGCCAGGTTGAGGACGCCGCGCTGGCTGAACATGACGTTGAAGTTGAGCTTCTGCGACAGTCCTTCCCAGAGCTTCAGCGAGTGCTCATAAAGGCCCGCGCTCTCGTCCCACAGATAGTTGGACCGGACGATCGTCGTGTTGCGCCCGGTGTTGCCGCCACCGAGCCAGCCCTTCTCGACGACCGCCACATTGG
>JAPPPC010000752.1 GCA_028817685.1 Rhodospirillaceae bacterium | reverse complement strand
GTGCCAGGAAGCACAGCAAGTAGACCAGATGGGCCCAGGAATCGCCTTCTTCCAGGGCGAACGGGAATCGCCAGAGCAGCAACCCAATCAGGACCGCAACAGCGCCGATGAAAAGCCAAAGGGGAGACAATCGCCGCTTCGGTTTCGCCTGATTGTCCCAGGGGTCGGGTTGTTCGCTCATGCCCCTTTATATGGGCATTAAAGGTTGCATTAACAGTTAATCCCCAAAGGCGCGCTGACGCAGGGCCCGTTCCATGGGATCCGAGACGGCGTCGAAATCACGCATCCTCTCATAGTCGGCGCGGGTGTATTTGCGGGGACCCCATTGCCGATCGAGATGGGGCAGGGAAGTGTCCGACGCCGCCAGGACGGGGGCGAGCTCAAAAAACAGGGCCGCAACGTGCTGATAGGCGAGGGTCGCCAGATCCAAGGCGTTTGACCCTTCCGGAATATCGAACTCACTGACCCGGACGATCGGGCCGGCATCGACGCGTGCGATCATCTCATGCACCGTCGCACCGAACCGGGTCGCGCCGTCATAGATCGCAAAACTGTCCGGATGCGAACCCGGATAGGCTGGGGGACCCGGATGAAAATTGTAAGACGGCCCCGGTAAAGCACTCAGTACGGACGCTGGTACGATGATGTTGGTGCTGAAGCTAAGCAACCGCGCGGATTGGGGATCGCTTTGCGCCATCGCTTCCGACAGTGCGGTAGGGCTGTTCGCGTGCCGTACCGTCAGCGCCGAATTGGCGTCTAGCAGCGCTTTCGACAGGAAGGGGAATTCCGTATCGCCGGTCAGCAAGATGATGTGTTGCGGCATTTCCAGCCCCTGGCGACGCGTTGCGGCTGGTTAGGCCGGTGCCGTGCCTTCGATGGTACAGCGCTGCATCAGCCGCCGCAGCGGCAGGTCGTAATCGTTTGTCGCCTTGTGCTGGACTGCGCAATTGTCCCACATCAGCAAATCGCCGACGCGCCATTGATGCCGGTAGTGGAAGGCCGGATTGGCGAGGTGGTCGAACAGCTCCTGCAACAGCGCATCGCTTTCGTCCCGCGGCAGGCCAGCTATGGCATGGGTGTAGCCCTCGCAGACATACAGGCATTTGCGACCGGTGACCGGATGGGTGCGCACGATGGGATGGAGCGCATCGGGCGGGAAACGGGCTTCCAGCTCCGCCTCGCTCAACACCGGGCGCAGGCCGAACTCGTGCGCTTTCTTGTTCCACATATAGCGGTAACCGTTCGCCGCCTCGAGGCCGTCCAGGCGTGACTTCATCGCGCCGGGCAGCGCGTCATAGGCTGCCGTGGCGGAGGCGAACTGCGTATCGCCGAACACTTGGCCGTCGCGCGCCGGCACTTCGATCGCGTTCAGCAAGGTCAGCTTGCTGGGCGCTTCCAGGTAGCACAGATCGGAATGCCAGTAGCGGCCGGCATCGTGCGAGCCGACCGGCTTGCCGTTCTCCGTGATATTGGAAATCCAGAAGATTTCCGGCGTGTCCGCATTGCGCGCCTCCTTGCGGACATTGATTTGCGGCGATCCGAACCGGCGCGAGAAGGCGGCGAGTTGCGGCGCCGTCAGCAGATTGTCGCGGATGACGATGACGGCGTGTCGATTGAGCGCGTCTTCGATCGCCGAAAATGTGGTGTCGTCGACCGGTTCACTCAGATCGAGACCGCTGATCGAAGCGCCGATTGGGCCGGCGGCTGACTGCAGATCGAACATTTTTACGGCCGTTGTCACCAACATCTCCATTCGCTGTGCGGTGCGATCGTCTGAAACAATTGAAACACAAAACACGCGTCGAGAAATAGGTCTGACACGTGAGGCGTCTAGGCTGCTCTTATCGAATGGAGGAGACTGACGATGTTGACCGCTGGAATGAGCTCTGCCGTATCCGCCCAAGCGCTGGAAACCGCGCGCCGTCGGGAAGGCGCCGCGCTGGACGGCAGCGTGTTCGATCTGCGCAGCAAGCTGCTGCCGGACGCGGTAAGCCTAATCGGCGCGTTCGGATTTTTGACTGAGCGCGAGCGGCGGCTTGTTGGGCATATACAGGGCCGTACCTACGTCAATCTGTTTGCTGCGCTGGAGCGGGCGGTGGCCGACGAGTTCGACGCGTGGCGCACCGGCGATGCGATCGATCCCCCATCCGAGATCAACATTTCGGCGCGGGCGCGGCGGCGGACGTTCCGGCGCATGGACCGCCTGCTGGCACGGACGATGCCGGCCGGTTACCGGTCGGTCGTGGATCTGGACAGCATGACGCGCGGCGCGGCGCGCTGGGGCGTTGCCGCGCTTGGTCTCGCCGTCGAGCTTTTCAAACAGGCTCATTTCGAGGCCTGCGACGACTCCGACACGAAGCTGTCGCCGATGTTCCGCAACGCGTTCCTGCGCGAACAGGCCGGGGTCACCATGCAGGCGATGATCGCTGAAATCGAGTGGATCCTGCGCAATGCGGACCTGACGGATGACTCAAGGGATGCGGCGGTCGACGGGTTTATCGAGCTGATCGAGAAATTGGACCGGACACTTCATATGCAAGCGGCCCTCGACACGCGCTATTTCGCCATGTACGCCGCCCGTGCATTGGACAGGGAAACCTTGGGTGCCTTGGAAGCGGGCTTCCGCAAAGCCTATCGCGGGCAGTATCTGACCGCCGGCGTCACCCATCCGCGGTTTGCCGAAGTCCTGAACAGCCTGGTGACGCACGGCCAAGCCGCGCGGATCAATCGCGCGCTGGAAAGCCTGCGGTAAGACCGACGGGCATGAGGAGCGAAAGATGTATGTACCGGAGAAGTTTCGAGTTGATGATATCGACGTGCTGCATAATACGATGCGGCAGATCGGTGCCGCCGCGGTGGTGGGAAAGGGGCCCGATGGTATCGTCGCAACCCATGTCCCGATCGAGCTGGATACCGAAGCCGGCGCGAAGGGCGTTATCCGGTGCCACTTCGCGCGACCAAACCCCCATGCCGAGGCGATTGCCGCCGGCGCGGAACTGCTGCTCATTTTCCAAGGGCCGCAGGGCTATGTGACGCCGAGCTGGTATCCCTCGAAGCACCGAACCGGGAAGGCGGTGCCGACCTGGAACTATATCGCGATCCACGCTTATGGCACGGCGAAGACGGTCGACGATCCCGATTGGCTCAAGGCGCACCTGGCTGCGCTGACCGACCATTTCGAATCCCCCTATGCCGTGCCCTGGAAACTGGAGGACGCGCCGGATGGGTTCATCGACGGAATGTGCCGCGCTATCGTCGGCATCGAAGTCGAGGTCACCCGACTGGAAGGCAAATGGAAGCTGAACCAGAACAAGGCGGCGACTGACGCGTTTGGTGTCGTCAACGGGTTACGCGCTGAAGGCGGCGATGCCAACAATGCGATGGCGGATTTGGTGCTGGAAGCGAACGGGTCGCAACCGCTGACTGGCTAGATCAGATCAAGTTTAGATGGAACCGTTAACGGTTTCATCTAAACTTGTGAATCCGCTCTAACATTCCCCGGTGTCGTTCTCGGCGCGCCGCTGCAGGCTGCGGAGCGTATATTCGTGGCCCGGCGGATAGGCGCGGCATTCCCGGAACCGCCGGTCCCGTTTGACGCAGCCGGGCCCGCATAACAGGAAGGCGCGGCGTAACCGGGCATCGTTCAGCCACAGCCGACCGCCCGGCGTGGCGATGTAACCGTCGATGCCTTCCTCGATGTCGCCGGCCAGATCTTCCAACGAGGGCACTTCGGTATCCGCTTCCTGGGTGTAGGCGCCGTGCGTGTGATACGACGCGAGGATCTCGAAATCCTCCGGCGGTTCGTCCGGCTCGCAACTGTCCCGACGCCCGCGCTTCGGGCCGGTTGCGGCGAGCTTGCCGGTGCCGTTCACACCGATATAGCCGCAAAATTCCCGGTCATCGGCGATCGAGCGCGGCTGGATGCGGTCGAAGATGGCAGCGGCATAGCGGTCGACATCGTCGGTGAGGTCGCCGCGCTGTTGCGCTGCCGCGGACGCGGCGAGAAATGCCACAAGCAGCACTGCCAGTAGCCGAAATACAGCAAACACCGCGGTTCCGTCAGCCGCCGCGTTTGGCGATCAGATCGATTTCGACGCGGCAGCCGCGTGCCAGCGCGGTCACCCCGACCGTGGTGCGCGCCGGCCGGCGGTCGGCCGGGAAGTAGGTCTCATAGACCGCGTTCATGCGGTCGTATTCTTCCTCGAACTTGGTTAGGAAAATTCGCACACTGACCACATCGGCCAGTTTCGAGTCGCAGCCGGCCAAGACCGTCTTCAGGTTTGCCATGACCTTATGCGTCTGATCTTCGATCGACTCGGGGATCGGGTCGTCGTCCGCGCCGGTCGGCAGTTGCCCGGTGACGAAAATGAAATCGCCGGTCGTCACCGCGTGACTGTAGGGTGCCACCGGCGCGGGCCCGTCGGCGAAAAGATGAAAGATACGGTCGTCCATGACGCGGTCTCCAGGTGGGCTCGTAGGGACTATTGGTCCTCAATTTCCTCATAGAACGGCAGCGGGGGCAGCCCCGCGTCTTTGCGGCGCTGCTTCAGCTTCTTTAGGGTTTCCCGCCGTTCTTCCTCGCCCCAGCGCGGCCATCGGGCGATTTCCTTGGGCGTTCGGAAACAGCCGAAGCAGGTGTCGGTACGGGCGTCGATGACGCAGACGCCGAGGCAGGGGGAATCGAGCGCGGTCGCCATCAGACTAACGCCACCGCTTCAAGCGGATCGGGGCGCGGGGCCGGCAGGCTGTCCTTCAAATCGGCCAACAGGTCGCTGCGCAAACCGGCGCGGGCCGGGTCGTCCCATAGATTGGTCCATTGCCGCGGATCCTCATTGAGGTCGTAGAGCTCACCTTCCTCGCCGCTGTAATAGTTCGAAGCCTCATAGGCCGTGCAGACATAGCCGTCGCGATAGATCGAGCGCATCCGAATCTCGTTGCCGAGATAGTCGCTGTCCCATTCGGTAAGGGCGCGCTCGCGTCCCGAACCGGCGCCTTGCGGCAGGGGCGCGCCTTCCATGCGATTGTCGGCGGTAAGGCCGGCCACCTGGCAGAAGGTCGGCGCGAGGTCGAGATGGCCGACCGGTTCGGCGACGGCGCTGGGCGTCACGCCGGCGGAGGGCGCCGGGCGCCAGATCATCGGCACGCGCATCAGTGCATCGACATGGTAGGGCCCTTTGAACAGCAGCCCGAATTCGCCCTGCATTTCGCCATGATCGGTGGTGTAGAACACGTCCGTATCCTGCCCCCAGCCGCGCGCGTCGATACGGTCGAGCACCCGCCCGCAAGCCTCGTCGATCAATTCGTTGGAGATATGGACCATCGCGTTCACCTCGCGCACCTGGTCCGGTGTCAGTGAGTTCGGGCGGAACAGGGGCGGGACTTCGTAGTTGAACTGGCCCTTGCCTTCATACCATTCCCGCCAATGCCGCGGCTTGCGGTCCAGCAATTCGACAATCTTCTCCGGCGATCCGGGATAGAAGTCGGGCAGGTCGAGGTCGCGCCAGGGACAGCGGTGCAGTTCCGAAGCGGGCGGATCCCACGGATGATGCGGGTCGGGGAAGGACATCCACAGGAACCAGTCCTCTTCTTCCGGCAGGGAGTCGAGCCAGGCGATGGCGCGGTCGGCCACCCACTCGGTGTGGTACAGTTCGCGCGGCATCTCGTTATGCCAGAGCTGCGCCAGCTCGGTGTCGCCGCCGCCGCGCGAACTGATTTCCTTCTTCTCCGTCACATACTCGAAGAAGCCATCGACCGCATCGGGGTGGTTTTCGGCCAGCCATTTCGGATAGTGGAACAGGCTGCGCCCGGCGCGGCCGGTATGGCCGGCGAGCTCCATGCGTTCGAACCCGCGATGCGGGCCGGTCTTGTCTTCGCGCGCGGCGAAGTTCTCGAAATAGCTCTGATCCGGGGCCGAGGCGGGCTCGAAATGCGCTTTCCCGATCAGCGCGGTGCGGTATCCGGCCTGGTCGCGCAGCTGGGCCGCGACATCGGGCCCCTCGGTCGGCAGCGGGATGCCATTCATCACGACGCCGTGGCTGCGCACATACTGGCCGCTGATCATGGTCGACCGGGCCGGCATGCAAACCGTGTTCTGGTTGTAGGCGCGGCTGTAGTTCAGCCCTTCCGCCGCCAGCCGGTCGATGACCGGGGTGCGGGCAATCGTGCCTCCATTGCAGCCCAGCGCGTCGTAGCGCTGCTGGTCGGTGGTGATGAACAGGATCTTTCGGCCCATGTCGGTATGCTCCCTTCGACAACGCGCCGATCGATAGCATTTCCGGGCTGTGAACGCACGGGCGGGTTTAGCTGTTTTGGATTGCCGCGTGCAGGCGCGGTGCCAATAGCGGGCAAAGCAGCAAAATCGTCGCGGCCATCGCGGCGATACAGGTCAGGGCGGTTGGTACGCCATAGGCATCGCTGACGACGCCGTAGACGATCGGGGAGATTGCGCCGGAACCGATACCGACCGTGTAGAACAGGCTGAAAGCGCGCGCGTGCCGGTCTTCCTCGACGAAATCGGCAACGCATCCATACAGCACTGACGACGTGCCGTTCAGGGCGACGCCTATAATCGGCAGTACCGCCAGCGCGGCGGTGAGCGACAGCATTGGCAAGGTGAAGATACCGACCGCGGTCACGATCTCGGTGACGACGACGGTGCGAATCAACCCAATCCGGGCGGCCAGCACGCCGCAGCCGAACTTGCCGACGGCGCCGCCGGCAAAGACGAGGGTCAGCGCAAAGCCGACATTGGCGACCTCAGCCCCTTTTTCGATCAGCAGGAAGGGCAGAAAGGGCAGGAAGGCGTAGCGCGTCGCGGTGTCCAAGAAGCCGACCATGGAGAGGAGCGTGAAGCCCTGCCGGTCCTTGATACCCCAGCCACCCTTCGAAGGTGATGGCGCGGCCGCTTCTTCCGGCTTCGGGGGCGAGTAGCGGTCGAGGGCGAACCAGATCGCTATTCCGGCGATTATCCCGATCACGCCGTACAGCATCGAGCTTTCGCGCCAACCGATCCAGGCCGCGCAGAGCGTCACGGCCGGCGGCACGATCATCTTGCCGAGATCGCCGGTGAAATTATAGATGCCGAGCGCCGTCCGCCGTTTGGCGCCGTCATAGGCGCCGGACACCAGCGCCGATCCCAACGGGTGCTGCACGGCGCACCCCAGCCCGGTGATGAGCAGAGCGATCAGCAATCCGGTAAACCCGCCGGCGGTGCCGGCGACGATGTAGCCGAGCCCGGCCAAGATGGTGCCTGCAGCCAGCACAGTCTTCGCGCCGATCCGCTCGGACAGGAAGCCGGCCGGAATCTGGAACACGGCGAGGGCGACGGTCAGGGACGCTTTTAGGAGCCCGACCTGGGTCAGTGAGAACCCGAAGGCCTGCGCCCAGATCGGCAGCAGCACATAGACCGCATCGGTGAATCCATCATGTACCACATGCGCGCTGCCGCAGACGCCGAGCGTGCGTCGCGCGCGTCGAGCGGAATGTTTCACTTTTGTTACAGCGGCCATAGCCGCAGTGAATAGGCCGTAACGGTAGTTTGAGCAAATTCTGCGAGTTTACGTTCGGCTAATCCCGGGGCGGCGCGAGGCGGTCGAGGCGCAGGCGGTGGCGGTTGTCGCATAGCCGCCAAACGCCCGCCTGCACAGCCGCCAGCGCTCCCAGCGCCGTGCCGCCGGCGATCAGGAAACTGATCAACAGCTGGTACTTGACCGCTTCGATGGGGTCGACGCCGGACAGGATTTGCCCCGTCATCATGCCGGGCAGGGCGACCAGGCCGGTGGCCGACATGGAATTGATGATCGGGATCAGCGCTGTGCGCAACGTGTCCCGCGCGGTCGGGCGCAGGGCCTCGCGCCAGGGGGCGCCGAGGGCGAGTCGCGCCTCGATCGACGCCCGGTCGCGCACCGCGCCTTGGGTCAAGGCGTGCAGCGCCAGCGCGACGCCGGTCATCGTGTTGCCCAGGATCATGCCAAGGATCGGGATCGCGTAGCGCGGGTCGTACCACGGGTCGGGCCGCACCTGCGTCGCCAGGCCGAACACGGTGACGAGCAGTGCCGCCGTCATGATCGCGGAGGTGCCGAGGCCATAGCCCCACCAGCCGAGATAGCGCCGTTCCTGCCGGGCCATCACCTCGTAGCCGGCGAAACCGATCATGACCAGCGCCGCTAGACCGGTCAGCAGTGGCGTGGCGGCGGCGAACAGCGCCTTCAGGACCAGCCCGACCAGGGTAAGCTGCACTGCCATGCGCAGGGCGGCGATCAGGAAGCGGCGCTCCAGCCCCAATGACAGACGCAGGGACAGGCCGGTATTGATCAGGACGAGGGTTGCGGCCAACGCGATATCGACATAGTCGAGGGTGATGAAATTCATGCGGCGCCTCCCTCGGCCTTGCCCTTATCCAGCGTCAAGACGCTGTCGGACAGCCGATCCGCCTGGTCGGCTTCGTGGGTGACCAGGATGATGCCGGTTCCCGCATCGAGCCGTTGCCGCAGGAGCTGTTCCGTTGCCGCTGTCGCGGCTGCGTCGAGCGGGCCGGTCGGCTCGTCCAAAAGCAGGAACGCCGGCGTTTGAACGAGGGCGCGGATCAACGCGAACCGTTGCCGTTCGCCGGTGGAGAGCTGGGAGAGCGGGGCATCGGCGAGGTCCGAAGATAGAAGCAGGG